>NZ_JBEHFV010000008.1:0-86765 GCF_040225855.1 Corynebacterium sp. KPL2850 | reverse complement strand
TCACCAGGGTCATTCCAGGGCATATTTCCCTGACTAAGAGAAGCAGTGACACAGAAGGTCTACCTCAGCGTGGGCCCTGTGGGCGTGCAGGTTCCGTGTGTGGCTGGTGTGCTGCGGCATGGTCGGCAGCGATTGATGACCGACTCTGGAGCGGGTGCCTTGTCTGGTCTCGCGGTTCAGGGTGGGTGGACTATTCGGCGGGTTGGATCTCGCTCTCGGTGACCCACTTGTGGTTGGTCATCGTCATCCCGTCGACGGTGAGATCAACCATGTAGACCGTCTCCTCGGTGGAGTAATCGATGGTGGCCTCAGCACCCTTCATGCCGGACATGTGCTCGGCATCCAGGACAACGCTCGCCCCGTCGGGCAGGGGGGCCTGACCCGGATCGACGAGCTCCTCATGGACGACCCAGCGGTGGTCGGTAACCGGGGCCCCACCCTCGGCGGGGGTGTAGCTGACCGAATAGGTCGTGGTGTCAAACGCCCCGGAAATGGTGGCGGTGGCCCCGTCCATGCCGGGCATGTGGTCAGCGGTGAGGATGACCTCGGTGCCCACCGGGTACGTGGGATCCTCGGCCTCTTCAATGCCTGCCGGCGGTGCCCCGCCGTCGGCAGGGTGGTCGTGCCCGCCGTGCTCTTCGTCGGCAGTGGTGGTGTCTTCCTGGTGGGTCTCGTTGGTCTCTGCGGTTGCCGTCGTGGTGCTGGTGGTGTCGGCATCGTCGGAGTTGTCGGTGGCGTCACTGCAGGCGGTCAGCGCCAGGGTGGAGGTCAGTACCAAGGCGGCGAGGGTAATGCTGCGTTTCATGAGCGTTCCTTTCAAAGGTGGTGTGAGTTAGGGGTCGAGAGACAAGGTCAGTCAGTAACGGTTACGGGGGATATCGACCTACTGTGTTCCTCCTTCCCGTCGGTCGGAGCCAGGTGAGCCGGCTCCAGATCAATGCGGCGCAACAGCTGGGCGTTCAGGGCCACCACGATGGTCGAGGCAGACATCAAGATCGCGCCCACGGCCGGGGACAGCACGAACCCGATCGAGGCGAGCACTCCGGCAGCCAGCGGCACGGCGAGGATGTTGTAGCCAGAGGCCCAGATCAGGTTCTGGATCATCTTGCGGTAGCTGGTCTGGGACAGCTCAATCATCGACAGCACTGCCCGCGGGTCATCACTGGCTAGGACCACCCCGGCAGATTCCATGGCCACATCCGTGCCGGCACCAATGGCGATACCGACGTCCGCGCGGGTCAGAGCGGGGGCGTCATTGACACCGTCACCGACCATGGCCACGCTCAAACCCCGGTCCTGCAGCTGCGTGACCTTGGTGTCTTTGTCCTGGGGCAGGACCTCGGCGAAGACCTCATCAATGCCTAGGTCCTGACCAACCGCCTGGGCCACCTGTTGCGCGTCGCCGGTGATCATCGCGACCTTCACCCCGCGTTCCTGCAGGGCTCTCACAGCGGCGCGGGATTCGGGGCGGATCTTGTCCTCGACGGCCACCGCACCGATGATCTGACCGTCGCGGACAATATGGAGCACACCGGCCCCACGCCCGGTCCAGGCACTGGTGGTGTCGGTGAGCTCGGCCGGGGTGGTGAGGTTGAACTCGCGCAGCATGTTCGGCCCGCCCACGAGGATCTCAGCGCCATCGACAGTGGCCCGGACTCCCCGGCCGGAGGCGGCGTTGAAACCAGTTGCACGGATTTGCCGACGGGAGGCCTCGGGATGGGCGGCCGCGGCCGCCACGATGGCGCGGGCCACGGGGTGCTCGCTGTCGGCCTCCGCAGCGGCGGCCAGGGCCAGTAGCTCGTCCTCGGTGACGCCGACAGCTGCCGCGACACCGGTGACCGCGTGCGCACCCTCGGTCAGGGTGCCGGTTTTGTCGAAGAGCACCACGTCGATGGTGCGCATCCGCTCGAGCGCCATCCGGTCCTTGATGAGCACCCCGGATTTCGCGGCCCGCTCGCTGGAGATCGCAATGACCAGCGGAATCGCCAGGCCCAGGGCGTGCGGACAGGCGATGACCAGCACCGTAACCGTGCGCACCACGGCATCGTCCGGGCTGCCGATGATGGTCCACACCACCGCGGTGATCAGAGCGGAGATCAGCGCGAACCAGAACAACAACGCCGCCGCCCGATCCGCCAGGGCCTGGGCCCGGGAGGAGGACTCCTGGGCGTCGGCAACCATGCGTTGGATCCCAGCCAGGGCGGTGTCCCCGCCGGTAGCCTCCACCCGGATGCGGACGGTGTTGTCGGTGGCCACAGTACCGGCGACCACCTTGTCACCGGTGTCGCGGAAGACGGGACGGGATTCGCCGGTGATCATCGCCTCATCGAATTCGGCGGCTCCGTCGAGGATGGTTCCGTCGGCCGGCACCCGGGCACCGGCCCTCGCCAGAACGACGTCGTCGACGACCAGCTCGGAGATGGCCACGGTGCGGGTGGTCCCGTCGATGACTTTCTCGGCCTCATCCGGCAGCAGGGCAGCCAGCGCGTCAAGCGCGGAGGACGCGACCCCGAGAGCGCGCATCTCCAGCCAGTGGCCCAGCAGCATGATGGTCACCAGCAGGGCCAGCTCCCACCAGAAGTCCAGGTCAAAACCACCCAGCCCCAGAGTGGTGACCCAGGAGGCGACAAACGCCACGGTGATGGCCATGGCGATCAGGAGCATCATCCCGGGTTGGCGGGATTTCAGTTCTTTCCATGCGCCCTTGAGGAAAGGCGTTCCGCCGTAGACGAAGATGATCGTGCCCAGCACCGGGGGGATCCAGGTGGATCCGGGGAATGCCGGGAGGTGGTAGCCAAGCAGGTGGGCGACCATGGGGCTGAAAATAACGACGGGAATGGACAAAATCAGCGACCACCAGAAGCGGTCCCGAAACATTGCGGTGCTGTGTCCGGCGTGTTCGCCGTGACCATGAACGTGGTGGTCTTCGTCCGGGGCGGAATGCGGGTGATCGTGGGGCATTGCCTGGCCGTGGGTGTCGGCATCTGCGTGGTGTTCGTGGCTGGCATGATCCGGGTGGTGGGTGTGGTCTGTTTCCGGAGCGGGGTGATCACCATGGTGATCACCCGAATGGTGGGGAGTGCTCATGACGTTCCTTTCGCTCAACCCGGTCGGGGTCGAGATGATGGGTAAAACTGATCAGGATAAGACGGTGTAGCCAGCCTCCTCGATGGCCCGGCGAACCATCTCCGGAGGTACGACACCGGTGACCGTGACGGTGGAAACTCCACCAGCAGCGAGATCAATCTGGACGTCGTCGACCTGGGGGAGGGCCTGAAGGGCCTGGGTCACGCTTTTCGCGCAGTGCCCGCAGGTCAGGCCGGTGACCTGGTAGCTAGGGGAGGACCCTCCTGCTGACGAGTCGCTGGCGGCAGGGATGGAGGCGGTGTCGGCACGTGAGGCAGGTCCGCAACAGCTGCAGCCGTGGGAGGCCATCGGCAAGAGGCGGGGCGGGGAGGTGATCATGGGAAAGCTCCTACGAGTCGGTGGGATGCGGCGATGCTACTCTCTAGCATATACCCCCCAGGGGTATATTTTCAATGGGTGGAGGGCGCGGCTCTCACGCGGGGCAGGGTGTGGTCACCGAGCAGCCTCCTCACTGTCGGGAGGGGACAGCGGGAGGCGGAGGGCAAACACCGCTCCGCGACCGGGTCCGGGGGAGGTGGCGGTGAGAGTGCCGCCGTGGGCCTCGATCAATGCCTTGGAGATGGTCAGACCGATACCGGCCCCGCCGTCGTCCCGGCTGCGGGCGGCATCCCCCCGGTAGAAGCGTTCGAAGATGTATCTGAGCTGGTCAGGCGGGATGCCCTCGCCGTCATCGGCGACGTGGATGAGTGCGGTGGACGCCCCCTGTCGGTGGACGCTGATCCGGACCTGCCCGCCGGCCGGGGTGTGTCGTAGCGCGTTCGAAAGGAGATTGCTCATCACCTGGCCGAAGCGTTGCCGGTCCACGAGCACCCAGGCGGTGTCCGTAATGGTCTCGACCTGTAAATCGACGCCTTTGTCAGCATAAGCTTCCCCCGCGGCAGCAGCGGCGGTATGGAGCAGATTCCCGAGCCCTTCCTCCGCCAGGTCCAAATCGATCCGGTGTTCCTGGGCCCGGGAGACATCGTCAATGTCTTCCATCAACCGGGTCAGGCGGGTGAGTTGGTCAGCCATGATCGTGTGGGTGGCATTATTCCAGTCCACGACCCCGTCCTGGAGACCATCGAGGTAGACCGTGAGCACCGATAAGGGGGTGCCCATTTCGTGGGCCAGATCAGAGAGCATCTGACGGCGGACCTGTTCGGTGTGTTCCAGCCGATCGGCCATGGTGTTGAAGGCATGCGCCAGGGTGGTGACCTCGGGGCCTGCTTTTCCGGCGGGCACGCGGATACGGGAGTTGCCGGCCGTCAGGCTGGTAGCGGCGCGGGTGAGATCCTGCAGGGGGGTGCGCAGACGACGCGATAACCACAGGCTGGCAAGCAGGGCGCTGATCAAGGCGGTGGGCAGGGCGACGGCCAGGGTGATCAGGTTGGCGCCCCGGTAGGCCTGCTCGGCATGGAACAGCTCCAGCGAGGGGTCCTCCCGGCCGGTCATCAACATATGATCATGGAACAGGGTCGGACCCACCATCGTGGCCACGGCCGCGGCCACCAGCAGGCTAATCACCACGACCAACACCTGGGCGGCCAGGAAGCGGAAGGTCAGGCCGGGTCCGTGATTCATGGCTGCTCCACCCGGTAGCCCACGCCACGCACGGTGTCGATAAACCCCCGGCCCTGGGTGTCGGTGCCGAGCTTGCGACGCAAGTTGCCGATGTGGACATCGACGATGCGTTCATCACCGACCCAGGTGGTGTCCCAGACCTCGGTGACCAGGTCGTGGCGGGTCAGCACCTGGCCGGGGCGCAGGGCCAGGGCAACCAGCAGCTCGAACTCCGTGCGGGTGAGCTCCACGGTCGTCTCCCCCACCCGCACCTGATGGGCGACGGGGTCAAGGATGAGGTCACCAACGATCAAGGGGGTGGTCACCTGCGGTGGGGTGGTGCTGGTGCGCGGGCGGCGCAGCACCGCATGCACCCGGGTCACCAGTTCCCGGATGCTAAAAGGTTTGGTGATGTAGTCATCCGCCCCCAAGGTCAAACCGCTGATCTTGTCGTCCTCGCTGCCACGCGCGGTGAGCATGAGGATGTAGCAGTCCGAGAAGGTGCGGATCCGTCGGCACACCTCCAGGCCGTCGAGTTCGGGCAGCCCCAGATCCAGCACCACAACATCAGGGGAAAAGCGACGAGCCTCGTCCACGGCCTGGGTGCCGGTGTGAGCCTGGCGGGTATCGAAGCCGGCCCTGATGAGGTAGGCGGCCACCATCTGAGCCAGGGGTTGTTCATCATCGACGACCAGCACCCGCCCCGGGGGCGTGGCGGTGGTCGGTGTGCGGTCAGCCATAGACCCCAGTATCGCTCCGGTCAGGGGGGAATACCACCCTCGCTCAGTACCCGGCGGGAAAATCTTCATCAAATCTTCAAACATCACCCTTCGACCGCCGTCACCCCTGTGCCCCATCCCGGGTCGGCGGCATCGCCTCTCCGGTCGGTTCAGCAGGCGCCACCAGGGATTTCACTGCCTGCACCGCATACCCGGGGCGGGTAGAAGGACATCGCCCACGGCTGTGGGGTGGTGTCCCGGTGGTGACCCAGCCCACCGAATCCACCCCCCTTTCGCCCTGTTATAAGGCTGTGAGCAGGGATTTTGATTTCTAGTCCGTCAGGCACCCGTGCTAGATAAAGGTATGACATCGACCTTGAGGCGGTGTCTTCTCACGGTCTTACCACGATCCAAGGAGATTGACGTGAAACGAGCAGCGATCGCAGCCGCCGCCCTTGCCCTCGCCCTCACGGGGTGTTCGGCCGCCGACCCGGAACCCACCGCCGACGGGACGGTGTCCCGGGATACATTCCTGACTACCCATGGCCTGGCCGCCATGGACGCGGTGGAGATCATTGATCACCTCGACCGGCAGAAGGTCACTGAGCGTCCCACGGATCTGATCGCTTCAGTGCGTGCCGATGAACTGCTGCTCTCGAGCGATGACCAGGAAGTCGTGGTCGATCTTCCCGACAATCAGACGTATGTCTCGATCGCGCCCTATCTCACCTCCACCCACGACTGCTTCTACCACAGCCTCACGACCTGCCTGGGGGAACTCGACAATGAGGATATCCAGATCACGATCACCGATGAGGCGACCGGTGAGGTGCTGGTGGACGAGGCGACAACCACCTTCGACAACGGGTTTATTGGCTTCTGGCTTCCCGATGATGCCACCGGCCTGATTGAGGTCAGCTACCAGGGGCGTACCGGCACCGCGGAGTTTTCCACCGCCGACGATGGTGCCACCTGTGTCACAGACCTGCACCTGACGTGATGGCTCAGCAGGGTCCTCACCTGCGCCTGTCTCCCGTGTCACTGAAATCTAACACCAAGGAAGGTTAAATCATGATGAACGGATTTTCCCGACGACAGTTTCTGCTCGGCGGGCTCGTCCTCGCCGGCACCGGGGCCGTGGCCGCCTGCACCAGCGACCCTGGACCCGCTGCCTCGGCACCAGGTTCCTCTCTTCGCCCCACTCCCACCCCCACTGCGCTCGGTGAGCCGACGGTGCGCCGGACACTGACCGCCCGGCCCCTCTCTCTGGATATCGGCGGCATCGAAGCCAAGACGTGGGGATACGTCTCTGACACCGGGGATGCGGCCATTGAGGCCACCGCCGGCGACGTCCTCCAGGTCGATATCACCAATGAACTGCCTGAGAGCACCTCCATCCACTGGCATGGCATCGCACTCCACAACGCAGCCGACGGTGTGCCCGGCATGACCCAGGACCCCATTGAACCTGGCGAGTCTTTCTCCTATGTTTTTGAAGTCCCCCACAGTGGCACCTACTTCTACCATTCCCACTCCGGCCTGCAGCTTGATCGCGGCCTCCACGCCCCACTGATCGTCCGTGACCCGCAAGACGCTGAGGACCAGGACGTCGAGTGGACCATCGTGCTCGACGACTGGGTCGATGGCATTCAGGGTACTCCCGACGATGAGCTCGACAAGCTCACCGGAATGGGTTCAGGCGACCATAACGGGAAGAAGGGAATGGGAGGTCACGGCCAGATGATGCACGGCACCCCGGACCGGGTACTGGGCGGGGATGCTGGCGATGTGATGTATCCGCACTACCTCATCAACGGACGTATCCCCCGTGCTCACCGGACCTTCGAGGCTCGCCCGGGCGACAAGGCCCGCCTGCGGTTTATCAACTCCGGCGGTGACACCATCTTCAAGGTGGCCCTCGGTGGTCACCGCATGACCGTCACCCACACCGACGGCTTCCCCGTCCAGCCTCGGGAGACCGAATCGATCTACCTGTCGATGGGCGAGCGTGTCGACGTCGAGGTCATCCTCGGCGACGGCATCTTCCCGCTCACGGCTTTGGCGGTGGGTAAGGACGACCGCGCCTTCGCCGTCATCCGCACCGCCGGCGGCCAGGCCCCCCACCCCGATGTCGACTTCCCCGAGTTGTCGTCCACCGGACTGCTTCTGTCCTCCCTGAAGCCAGCAGACCGTGCACTCCTGCCCGAGGACACACCAGACCGAGAAGTCAGTATCGACCTGGGCGGGCAGATGATGCCGTATGAATGGAGCATTCTCACCGACGGCCAATCCTCCTCCGCGACCGTGCAGGAGGGCCAGCGCCTGCGGATGGTCATGCGCAACAGAACCATGATGCCCCATCCCATGCACATCCACGGCCACACGTGGGCGCTGCCCGGCAGCGGCGGGCTACGCAAGGACACCGTCCTTCTCCGCCACGGTGAAACCATGATCGCCGACCTGATCGCTGACAACCCCGGTGAGTGGGCATTTCACTGCCATAACGCCTATCACCTGGAAACCGGGATGTTCAGCTCGCTTCGCTACGAGTAACCCCCACAGCAGGGTTGAGTGCCGAGGTGGGCGGGGGTGTCCCCCGAGTAGTGGACACGGCGTTGGTGTGAAGTGTCCCAGGTTTTGTTCCGTTTGAGTAGATGGGAAAATCTGGAACGTGCCGAGAAAATTTGACCAGGATGCAAAGGATCGTGTGGTCCGTCTCGTGGAAGATCGCATCGTGGCGGAAAATATGTCGATGCACCCCGCGTGCCAGGCAGTAGCTCCAAAGCTGGGGGTTTCATGGCACACGGCTCGTCAATGGACTTAAGCCTGCCCGTCGTGCGGGGAGCATCCCAGAACCTGTGTGTGAAGATTTGGCTGCCGAAAACGCGAGGCTACGTCGTGAAAATCAAGAGCTACGCGATACTAATGAGTTGTTGAAGGCTGCCTTGGCTTTTTTCGCCTCATGACTCGACCCGAAACGTTAAGAAATGATCCGGTTCATCGATGAAAACCGGAATTATTTCTCTGTCGAGTTCATCTGCACTGGCGTTGAAGAATAACCGGGCTGGTGGGTTTATCACCTCGCGTGGGTATCGCCAGTCCAAGGCCCGTGGGTTAAGTGCTCGTCGACTTCGCGATGCTGCGTTGGTTGAACGCATTAGTGCTGTTCATCGGGATAATGACGGTGTTTACGGCGTGCGGAAAATGTGGCATGCGCTTCACCGTGACGGAATCGATATCGGTCGTGAACAAACCGCTCGGCTGATGCGCCTGGCTGGTGTTTCTGGCACAGGCACAGGCGGATCACCAATCACAACGCGTACACCTCAACGTGCCGGATCTGCGCCCGGATTTGGTCGAGCGTGAATTTAAAGCCCGGGGCCCGAATAAGCTGCGGGTGGCCGACATTACCTACGTGCGCACGAAGAAAGGCTTTGTGTACACCGCGTTTGTCACCGACGTTTACTCTCGACGGATCGTTGGGTGGGCGTTATCAGACTCGATGCGCACTTCAAGCACTGCCGCTGCAAGCACTCAACCAAGCGATTGTGTGTGCTGAGGAAACAACAGGTCTCATTCACCATTCGGATCACGGATCGCAGTACGTCAGCGTTGTCTACAACCAGCGAGGTGCCCAGCACGGCATTATCGCTTCCACCGGGACTGTTGGTGACTTATATGACAATGCTCTGGCTGAAAACGTTAACGGCCCCTCATAAGAACGAACTTATTCATACTCGCAGGTGGAATGATGTTGTCGAGGTAGAAATTGCGACATTCGAGTGGGTGTCATGGTGGAACGAGGTAAGGCTCCACCAAAGCTTGGGATACCGAACCCCGGCCGAGGTGGAAACCGAATTTTGGAAGAAAAACCCGCCACAGGCAATAATAGAAATCAAGGCAAATGCCTAGGAACAAAACTCGGGGCACTTCATTCCTTGGCGGAGTATGCAATGCCGTTCAGGTGGCTGCACTGCGAATCATCGTGGTGGGAACCGTACCTGATGAAGTTAAACCCAAAGCCCTTTCTACGATGGGATCGATAAATAGCTCTGCAATGCTTATCGGATACATCATCGGGGCACCCGTCGTAAGCGCCATCGGCCCAGCAGCGGCACTTGCCGTATCCGGAATTGGAACCTCCGTGTTCACAGTGGGACCAGTCCTGAAACACCGTTTGCAACAATGACCATGTATTCACCTAGTTGCTGTTTTTCTGCTTTTTCGTGCGCAGCATATCCATGCTCATTACGGCGCCGATGATGGCGGCGTGCTGCTGCTCGTTGAGGCCTGGCACCATGCGCAGGAGATACGTGTTTTTACCCATGAAGTAGTTGCCCATGCCGGTCCATTTATTGGAGACATCGGCAAGCTGGCGATCCTGGGAGGTGATGGTGAGGTTCCAGTCCCAGAAATCGCCATGTACTTCGACATCGGCAAAGCCCTCCATCGTTAGTTCCATCTTGGTTTTGAACATGGAGAAACGCTTGGTGATAACGGCCATGGGCTGTTCAATTCCCGGCAGGTGCACCTCGTAGGTATCCCGCAGAAGATTCGGCGGATCCGAAATCGTCATGACTGTTTGTTCGGGGTTGCCTTCGGCATCCGTGAGCGCGACCTCCAAACTGCGGGAGGATTTAAACACCATGTCCTTGAGGCTGGTGGATTGCACAATGGTGCCGACGGGGGTCCCGTTGACATCAGAAATCATGAATCGATCTTTGAGGAGGGACTTGGTTTGGGAAATGACCAGCTCGTCGAGCGTGAATAATTTTTGCATCATGCCTGCCAATGTATGGCAGTCGGCGTTTTTAATCCTCCTCCCTAGGGGTGGTTTTTGCTTCTTCCTGTGCTTGGTGGGCCTCTTCGTAGGCCCGCGCGCGGTGGACGGTCATGGTTTGTGCAAAAGTCTGCACCCAATTCTTATTCTTTTCCGCCAGCGGGCCGGAGGGCTCGGTGACGGTCCAGGTGCCGTCCTCGAAGAGCCAAATAATGTCCCGGGTGTGCGGATCCATGACGTAGAAGGCCCGGCCATCGGTCTTTATGTTGTGGTGGTGTTGGCACAGGCAGGCAAGGTTTGCGGGCGTCGTCGGCCCGCCATCCGCGTGGTTGATGCGGTGATCCTTCTGGCACACCGTGGCAGGGCGGTTGCAGCCAGGGTAGCGGCAGGTGCCGTCGAATCCTTCGAGGTAGGCTGCCATATCCGGCGGGGTGACGTATCCCTTTACCTCCTTATCCGGGTTCATTTCCCGGATCTTGGAGTAGGGCAGCGCGTTGGAGCGCGCTGGGTCGAGCCACCCAACGGATTCAATGAATGCGGGGGAGTTGGGGACATCGGTGGCCTTGTAGGCATTCAGGATGACCTGGGGTGCTTCGGTATTGCCGGTGAGGAGGGAAATGGCGGCATCGGCAAGCGAGCAATCCAGCTTGAGCGCAGTCTCCTTGATGCACTTATCTACGCACGCCATCACCGAAGGCTCCGCGCTCAGCGTCATCGCCGAGGTATTGTTTCCCCAATTCTCCATGGTGTAGCGCGGCTGGGTCGGCCCCTTTTTGACCGCAAGCGTGTCATCTTCGAGGTTGATGAGCTCATTAATCTTCCTCTTAATCTGCGCTTGCGTCCGCATGGACTGGTTGGCGCGGGTGGGAGTGAGGTAGGCGGTGAGCTGCTCATCGATGCGCGCGACTACCTCCGGGGTCGGGTTGCCCAGGCGGTTGAGGGATTTATTGATGGCAATGAGGCGGTCTAAATCTAAGTGGTAGAGCTGGTGCTGCAGTTCTTTCAGCTGGGGCAGCTCTTCTAGGCGGTACAGTGCCATCAGGATATGGCCGATTCGCCCTTCATTAACTCCGGTGGTGCGGTAGAGGGATTGGGTGACTAATTCGAAATCAGAATCGAGATCGGGGATCTGCTCAGTCCAGAACTCGTATTCAGATTTCCGCATCTCAAAAGCTAAGCGTGTAGTGGGGTCTTTGGTGTTGGTCGTGGAAAAGTAGGGATCTTCCATGGCGCTTAAAACCTAAATTTGTAGTATGAACGTGTGTACGAACAACACTATAGATTACCCGCCGGACATTCGCCTGTTTTAACGCGTTTTCGCAGGTAGGACTGCATATTCTTCGGTCAGGATAACCAGCTTAAAAGCAAATTATGTGCTAGCTTGAGGAACGTATGAGTCAGGAGCAGGAAACGCAGGAAGAACCCGGCCGCGCGTGGTGGCAGTGGTGGGCACCCTTGGCAATGATCGCTGTCTTCTTGGTGCTCCCGCCGGCGATTTACCAGGCGGTTTCCGGCACGGTATTGCTCGGCATCATGGGTGGGCTTACCGTGCTTATTGCTCTTATCGATGCCACCACATTCCGCTACTCATGGACCATCTTCTGGGTTGCGGGCATCGCCTATTTCGCAGCCATGGCGATGTACTTCAACGAGGGGACATGGATTTACCTGCCGGTAGTGGTCCTTTTGGCGTTGGGAGCTAGCAAATTGGGCGCCAAGTTGAGGAAGCGCTGATGGAAATCTGGCGGTTGGATCACCCTGAGGCTGGCCTGCTCGAGGTTGAGCGCGGCTACGATGCCGAGTTCGCTGAGCAGGGCGAATGGCCCAAGGAGCCGAAGGAATTTACGCCGGTGCTTGGCGATGCCCCCTTTATCCACCGCATCCAGCTCTGGCGCAAGAATCCTGCACCCCGCATGCAGATCGTGGTCAATGGCGAGGTTCGCAGCCGGCACGACAAGCCGCGTGGCGGCCGTTATTCATTGCAGAAGAATCTGGAAAACGATCTCTCATTCAGTGAGAATAGTGCGCCGCTGACTAAGCCTTATGTAGATATCCAAGCCACGCCCTTCGGGGAGATACAGGATGTCTACTACCGCGATGGGGAGGAGGCCGTGGCCTTTGATCCGCCGCCGGGCTCCTTGGGTGAAAAGCGGCGCCGGGCAATGGAAGAAAGCCCCTTCAAGCGCGTGCTGTATCCACTGCTCGGTGGGCTGGGGAAGTCCGGGTGGGCCATCGCGATGATTGTTTTGGCTCCTATTATTAGCCGCATCCTCTCGCGCTTGCTGCCGGATTGGGAGCTGCCAGATGTAGATTTCCCAGAGATTTACCTTCCGCTGCCAAATTTGCCGAACCTGCCGGAGCCACCGCAGATTACCTTGCCCGCGCCGCAGTTTGCGGTGCACTTTGTACCTCCGGAATGGGTGGTTTTCCTTATGGATTACAGCAGGGTGTGGATGCCTATAGTTATTGCCATTGCCTTTGGGGTGATGGCGGTGCGCAATGCAAAGAAGTCGGAGGCGAAGAAGAAGGAGTGGCAGAACCATGAAGATTCGCGGCGCGATTGATGCGGAGGGCAGGTGCAAGCACTGGCATTCGCCGCTCGACGTGGTGGCCAATAAGTGCGCGACCTGTGGCGAGTACTTTGCGTGCGCGCTGTGCCATGCGGAGCTGACGGATCATGAGTTTGGGCCCATGCTTGTCGATGCCCCCGCTGCCCTCTGCGGTTCCTGTGGCCTCGAGATGGATTACCGGCTGTATTCCTCTGTCGAGGCATGCCCGCAGTGTGGGCATATGTTTAATCCCGGCTGCAGTGCGCATGCCGGGATCTATTTTCAGGTCACCGCTTAAAAGCGAGGGGAGAGTGCTACTGGTTCAGGCCCAAGAAGCGGTTGACCAGGCTGTGGTAGGCGCGCACGGTGAGGTCGAGGTCCTCCAGGTAGAGGTGCTCATCGTGGCTGTGTAATTGCGAGTTGGCGCTGGCCATATCGCGGCCCTCGGCGTGCATCGCAAAGCCATAGGCATTGCCGCCCTTGCGGCGGGCGAAGCGGAGGTCGGAGCCACCGGTGGCGTGGACGGGGACGACGTCTTTATTGGGGAAGAACTCTTTGGCGGTGGCCTCGATGGTGCGCCAGAGCTCGGTATCGGTGGAGGACTGGGTGGCGTTTTCGGTGATGAGGTGTTCGATTTCTACCTCATCGGCGAGATCGCCCAGTGCGCTGCGGAGGAAATCGTCCAAGTCTTCCTGGGTTTGCCCAGGGAAAGGGCGGATATCCATCTCGAGGTAGGCGTGGGAAGGTAGCACATTGATGGCTCCGCCGGCGCGCAGGACGGTCTCGGCGATGGTGGTGTGGCTAAAGGCGTGGGCGTAGGCATCGAGGTTGCCGAACTTGGTGTAGTCACCGGTGCCATCGATAAGCTCTTTTTCGGTCTCAGGATCGAACTTGAAGGTGCGGACGAAGCCCTCCCAGATCTCGTTGGAGGCTGTGGGTGGCTCGGCCTCGGCGATGCGGCGGGCGACCTCGCCGATCTTTACGATGGCAAAGTCTTTGCCGTAGGGAGTCGAGCCGTGCCCGGCATCGCCGGTGACGTGGAGGCGGCGCTGGCCAGCACCCTTTTCGCCCACGTTGAAGCCCACCGCGCCGGGCAGGTGGCTACCGCCGGTCTCGGAGAGGCAGTTCTTCCAAGAGAAGGCATCGGGGTGGTTTTCTGCCATCCACCGCACGCCCAGGCCACCGCGGGCCTCTTCATCGGCCATGCCCACGAAGGCGAGCGTTCCGCCGGGGTTGCCGGCGCGCGCTACCTCGCGGGTGACGGCGGCCATGGTGGCGGTAATAAAGAGCATGTCTACGGAACCGCGGCCGTAGAGCTTGCCGTCTTCAATGAGTGCCTCGAAGGGCGGCTTAGTCCACTTGGGTTCGTCGACGGGGACGACATCGGTATGCCCCATAAGGGTGAGGGGCTCCTTGGCGGGATCGCCGGGGACGGTCACCACGATGGACACGCGTCCCGGGTGGGATTCAAAGCGCTCGATGGAGACGTCTTCACCGGCAAAAAAGTTCTCTAGCGTATCGGCATTGCGCACCTCAAAGCCGGAATCCGGGGTGAGGTCGTTTACACAAGCATTGCGGATGAGTTCTTGGAGGAGTTCGAGGGTGTCATCGTAAAGCGTCATGCCCCTTAGGGTAATCCCGCGAAAAAAATTTTGTGATTTTGGCCAAAGTTGAACGGCGTTCAAGTATGGTTCACTGCATGAGCATCATCGACATCGCCCGTGAGAAAGCTCTGGAGCAAGGCAAAGGCCTTAACCAGGAAGAACTACTACAAGTACTGCAGGTTCCAGATTCCCAGCTGGAAGAAATTGCTGATATCGCCCACCAGACCCGCCTGAAGTGGTGCGGCCCGGACGTATCGGTGGAAGGCATTATCTCCATCAAGACCGGTGGTTGCCCAGAGGATTGCCACTTCTGTTCCCAGTCCGGCCTTTTTGAGTCCCCAGTGCGCGCAGTGCGCCTGAACATCCCTGAACTGGTGGAAGCGGCACAGAAGACCGCCAAGACCGGCGCTACCGAGTTCTGCATCGTCGCTGCGGTGAAGTCCCCGGATGACCGCCTGCTGGACCAGGTGGGCGAGGCCATCGCCGCCATTAACGATGCCGTTGACATCGAGATTTCCTGCTCCCTGGGCACCCTGACCCGCGAGCAGGCACAGCGCCTGAAGGACATGGGCGCACAGCGCTACAACCACAACCTGGAGACCTCCCGCTCCTACTTCCCCAACGTGGTCACCACCCACTCCTGGGAAGAGCGCAAGAAGACCCTGGATTACGTGCGCGAGGTAGGCATGGAAGTCTGCTGTGGCGGCATCATCGGCATGGGCGAGTCCCTGGAGCAGCGCGCCGAGTTCGCAGCCCAGCTGGCAGAGATCGATCCGTGCGAGGTCCCGATGAACTTCCTCGACCCTCGCCCGGGCACCCCATTCGCTGACCGTCCGCTGGTTCCGCTGGGTGAGGGCCTGCGCGCCGTTGCTGCATTCCGCTTGGCGATGCCCTCCACCACCCTCCGCTTCGCTGGCGGCCGCGAGCTTTCGCTTGGCGATGACGGCACCGAGCGCGGTTTGCTCGGCGGCATCAACGCCATCATTGCCGGCAACTACTTGACCACTCTGGGTCAGGAAATCGAAAAGGATGTGGACATGCTGGGCCGCATCGATCTCCCGATCAAGGCTCTGTAGTGTCCGAGCCGAACTCTGAGTTGGCAACCGCCGTCCTGGCCGGGGACGAGCCAATTTTCCACCCCAATACCGGCAAGCCGATCGAAGAGGTCTTCACGCTGCACCCTGCTGCAGCCGCCGGCCTCGACGTGCCGCGCTACTGCCAGATCTGTGGCCGCCGCATGGTGGCCCAGGTGCGCCCCGATGGCTGGCACACCAAGTGCTCGCGCCACGGGGAGCTAGATTCTGAGTGGTTATACGTAGAGCAGCTACCAGAGAGTTAGCACTACCAAGATAGGGAGCCGCTGCCGCAAGGCAGGCGGCTCCTTTTTCTATTGAAAAATGGCTCTGACCTGGGTATAGGTAAATCTACTTGCGAAATTTGGTAAAAACTTGCAATCGCTTGATTAGATTAGTGGGTATGGATCCCGCTGTAGCCCATGCTCATCAGTCCGCGCTGAGATCGATTGCGCGCGTCGTGGAGGAGACGGCGCCGCACACGGAGGCGGGGAAGGCTTTAGGGGACATCGGCAAGCAGCTGCGTGACGGGCCGGTCATGGTGCTCACTGGAGCGGGGGTATCGACGGAATCGGGGGTTCCGGATTATCGCGGGCCGCGGGGCTCGCTGAGCAGGCACCGGCCGATGACGTATCAGGAATTTCGCCATGATCCGGCTGCTAGCCATAGGTATTGGGCGCGTAGCTTCGTGGGCTGGCGCGTGATGGATTCCGCGGCGCCGAATCGCACGCATTATGCGCTCGTGGAGTTGGAGCGCGCCGGGCTGGTTAATGGCGTGGTCACCCAAAACGTGGATGGCCTGCATAAACGAGCCGGTACGGAGCGGTTGGTGACGCTGCACGGTGATATGGAAACCGTGGTGTGCCTGTTGTGTGGGCACCATGAGGATCGCGGGCACTTTGATGCGCGCCTAGCGGCCGCGAACCCGGGGTACCTGGAGCGCCTAGTCGTGGAAAGGGACCAAGTAAACCCGGATGGTGACGTGACGCTGGATGAGAAAGACGTTGCGGCATTCCGGATGGCTGGCTGCGAGCGCTGCGGATCGGAGCTGCTCAAGCCGGACGTGGTGTATTTTGGCGAGCCCGTGCCAGCCACGCGGCGGGATGCCGCCTTTGCGCTATTGAATGAGGCTAATTCGCTGCTGGTGGCCGGTTCTTCGCTGGCGGTGATGAGCGGCTACCGGTTTGTGCTTGAAGCAAAGAAGCAGGGCAAGCGCGTGGCCGTCATCAACGGCGGGCCGGGCCGCGGGGATAAGAAGGTGGATACGCTGTGGCGCACGCAGGTGGGCCCGGCTTTTGATGCCCTGCTCGATGAGCTGGAGATTTAATTAACGCGGCGTGTGCTCCACCATCCTGAGCAGCGTGCGCACGATGGCGTGCACGCGCCTATCCATGGGCATATCTTCGTGCATGACCACGGCGTGGCGGTCGAAATCTTGGATATAGATATTGCGCACCGCACCCTCAGGAGCGCCCTCTGGGTCGAGGAAGCAGGTTTCGGGCGGGACAACGACGGCATCGGAACGCGTGGCGATGCAGGTGTAGCTCACGCCGGATTCGAGGTCGCCGTCGCGGTTGACATCGCGAAGCACCTCGCTGCCCACCACCTGGTCCATGCCGGCGGGGCCAAACCAGCCATCGATAATGGAGCGGATCACCGCCTCTTGGCGTTGGGTGCGAATGAGGCGACTGGCGATGCCCCCGTGGGTCGTCCCGTGATTAGGCGCGCTGATGCTCATGAGGTGGACGACCTTTTCGGCGCCGCCGTGCATGCGCATCCAGTACCGCGCGAGCAGGCCACCCTGGGAGTGGCCTACCAAGATGACCTTTTCTGCCCCGGTTGCGGCAAGCACGGTATCGATATAGGCACCGAGCTGGTGCGATGATTCCGGGATGGTCTGCGTGGCGCGATGGCCATAATCAGGGGCAAAGACCGCCCAACCGTCTTGGCGCAAGATATTGCCCATAATTTGCCAGACGCCCTTGGTATCGCAGGTGCCGTGGACCAGGATGACCGGCCAGGGGCGCTCGTCGCTCGGGCGGGCGCCCCAATCGTCTTCGAAAACGCCGCGCGGCTTCGTGCGTGCGCCGAGGGGGAGGGTCCTTGCGGCATCGGCGTCGAGGGCGGAATCGCCGGGACTGGACTTGTCCTTTTCGGCCTTGAGGCGGTCAACGATCTCGTCGGCGACGTCATCCTGCAAAGCACTGGCCGCGGCCGGGGAGGCGATGCCAAGGCGTGGCGAATCTTTTTCTTCGGGTGCATCTTCCTCGTTCACGCGCCCGAATTTGAGGAGTTGTTCAGAAATAATACTTTTCAACTCTGCAAGAGATTCGACAGCCATGCCTTCCAATCATACGCGTTAATGCAGGTAAATGGCCTCTTTGGAAAAGTTGAAGAAATTTATGGGGAAAGCTCTTGACCTCACGCCACAATCTTTATAAACTTAGGCTTGCCTAATCACGGGCGGTGCTTACGGCGTAGGGCGCTCCACTCCTTGCCGCTAAGTGCCAGAGATTAGTCATGGGGAGAGGGCCCGCCGATGCGCAGTCGGCGGGCCTTCGTTTATGCCTCGGGAGGATTAGTCGTCGAAGCAGGCAGCGGGCGCTTCATCCTCGCGCGGGGGAATAGGGAGATCAACGGGAAATTCACGGGTGGCGGCAAAAAGCTCCACCCCAATATTAGTGGCAGGCATGGAGCTAACGATACCAAGTGGGTGTTCCGGATTCAGGGCAGAAAAGACTCCGCTGCCGTGCTCCGTGGTCCCCGCTAAACTCGCCGTTATGACCGATCTGCAGCATGTCCACTCCGTAGATGAAGCGGTAACTCGCTTGATTGAGCATTATGAAACCTCGTGCGAGTTGGCGCGCGAGGCACTTGCTTCGGACACCCTCGATGATTATCGCCACGTGGTCTATCCCAAGGTGACCGTGGAGATCCGTAAGTGGCAGCCGATTGACCGCTCCGAGCCCTTTGGCTATGTAGACGAGGCCGGCAAGTACTCCGCGGTCATCTCCAAGCCGCACATCATCCGGGAGTACTTGCACGAGCAGCTGACTCGGCTGACTAACAATTATCCGTGCGATATATTCGTCGGCCAATCGGATGAGCGCATTCCGCCGGAGTACATCAAGCATGCCCCGGCAGCGCCGCAGGAGCGCGGCCCTATCCCGCGCCCGACTTTGGATGAGGTCAATGATGCGATTATTGATGGCGAGTGGGATGCCTTCCACGGCGGGGAAAAGCCGCTGTTTCACTTTGGGGCGCAGCGTTTCGATATTGCCTGTGCGCGCATTGAGCACTACACCGGCATCGAAGTCGATACGGTGCAGAAATACATTCTGTTTACCAATTACGCGATGCACACCACGGAATTTGTGAAATTTGGCCTGCGCGAGCTGACCAAGGAAGATTCGCGATATACGGCACTCGTATTGCCCAATGGGGAGACCATTCACCCCAATGACGCGGTGGACCTAGATCTGGATGGACTGACGCTGACCTCGCGCTTTCAGATGCCCCGGTTCGATCTCATTACCGCGGGTGGCGATGGCATCACGATGATCAACATTGGTGTGGGGCCATCAAATGCTAAGACCATTACGGATTGCTTGGCCGTGCTGCGGCCGGAGGCCTGGATCATGATTGGCCACTGCGCCGGCATGGATGGGCGCATGCGCATCGGTGACCTGATCTTGGGCAATGCCTACGAGCGCCACGACCACATCTTGGACCGGCAGGTAGTTTCTTCTACGCCGATTCCGGCCATTCCGGAGGTCCAACGCATGCTGGAGGCTGCCGTGGATGAGGTCTACGGCAGTGATAATTCGCTCATGCGCACCGGTACGGTGCTTTCTACCGATGACCGCGATTGGGAGTGGCGCACCAGCCGGGATCTGTGGGAGTGGTTGCGCACTTCTACCGCGGTGGCGGTGGACATGGAATCGTGCGCCTTGGCGGCGAATGGGTACCGCTACCGCGTACCCTATGGCACGCTTCTGTCCGTGTCGGACTTACCGCTGCACGCCGTGCCGAAGTTGCCGGCGCAGGCCCAAGCGTTTTATTCCAATTCCAAGGAAGCCCACGTCATGTGCGCGGTGCGCGCGGTGGAACAGCTGGCAGAAAACCCGGAGCGCCTGCGCACGCGCAAGCTGCGGCGCACGTTGGGTGAGGTTCCTTTCCGGTAGCTGCTTTCCCTTGGTAGTTCTCGCTAGTTAAACTACAAAGAAAGCCCATGACGCAAAAGGAGCCGCGCAATCGTGACTGAGAATTGGATTCACCCGGATCGAGAGAACCTCACCTGGGAAGTCTTCGGCGAAGCGAGCCGGAATCTTTCGGAGCAAATCGTGGAATCCGGTTGGTTTCCTGACTTGATCGTGGGTGTTGCCCGCGGCGGACTGATCCCAGCCGGTGTCATTGGTTATGCCATCGGGGTCAAGGCCATGGGCGCTATCAACGTGGAGTTCTACACCGATATTGGCCAGACCTTGGACGAGCCGATCATCTTGTCCCCGCAATTGGATACGGATTCCCTTAAGGGTAAGAAGGTGCTCGTCGTTGATGACGTGGCCGATTCCGGCAAGACCCTGGATCTGGTGGTGAACTTCTTGGAAGAAACCGCCGATGAAGTGCGTTCCGCTGTGGTCTATACCAAGCCGAAGACCATCTTTGAGCCGGATTATTCGTGGAAGAAGACGGATAAGTGGATCAACTTTGCCTGGTCGGTGCTGCCGGTGATCACGGCGGATGGCTCCTTTCAGGAAGGCTCGTAGTAGCTACTAGTATGTGCAGGCGTGATTAACGAGCAGCCTGCACCCACCGGCGTCATCGCCAGTTTCCGCTTTGCATTTTCCTCACCGGCGCGTTTGCGCAAGGAGGTCCTGGGCGGACTGGCGGTGGCGCTTGCTTTGATCCCGGAAGTTTTGAGCTTTTCTATTCTCGCCGGCCTCGACCCGCGGGTGGGGCTGTATTCCTCGGTGATTATGGCGATGGCCATCGCCTTTACCGGCGGGCGGCCTGCCATGATTTCCGCGGCTGCGGGCGCGGTAGCCCTGGTGGTGGCCCCGCTCGCGCACGAGTATGGGCATGATTATGTGGTGGCGGCGGTGCTTGCGGCCGGTATTATCCAGGTGCTGTTGGCGTGGGTGGGCATCGCCAAGCTCATGCGCTTTATCCCGCGTTCGGTGATGACGGGATTCGTCAATGCGCTGGGCATTATGATGTTTACGGCGCAGCTGCCGCACCTTATTGATGTCCCTTGGATGGTCTATGTGCTGGTGGCTATAGGCCTAGCCATCATGATTGTTTTGCCGCGGTTTACCCAGGTAATTCCGGCGCCGTTGGTAACCATCGTGGTGGTAAGCCTCATCGCCGTCGCGGCAGGGTGGAAGGTGCCGGATGTGGCGGACCAGGGCGAGCTGCCCACGACGCTGCCGGGCCTTTTCATTCCGGATATCCCGTGGAACCTGGAGACCCTGCAGGTAATTGCGCCCTACGCCTTTGGGATGGCACTGGTGGGCCTGATGGAATCGCTGCTGACGGCAAAGCTTGTCGATGACATCACGGATACCCACTCCGATAAGACCCGCGAGTCCTTTGGCCAGGGCATTGGCAATATATTGGCCGCAGCCATTGGTGGCATGGGCGTGTGCGCGATGATTGGCCAGACGATGATCGGCGTCAAGGTATCCCAGGCGCGCACGCGCTTGTCGACGTTCCTCGCGGGCGCTTTCCTCCTCGTGCTGTGCCTGCTTTTTGGCGAGGCCGTAGGCCGCATTCCGATGGCCGCGCTGGTCGCGGTGATGATCCTCGTGGCGGCGACGACGGTGAATTGGCATTCCGTTCGCCCGCGCACGCTGAAGCTGATGCCGCTTTCTGAAATCCTCGTCATGCTGCTGACGGTCGCGGGCACGCTGGCCACGCATAACCTCGCAGTAGGAGTGGTATTAGGCGTGGTGGCGGCATCGATTGGCTTTGCCCGCCGGGTGGCACACCTTGTGGAGGTTGAGTTGGTTGATGGGCATACCTACGTGGTGCATGGCCAGCTCTTCTTCGCTTCCTCGAATGACTTGGTCTACGCCTTTGATTACACGCTTGATACGGACTTCGTGGTGGTGGATCTTACCGATGCCGAGGTCTGGGATGCCTCGACGGTGGCGACGCTGGATGCGGTGCAGAAAAAGTACGCGGATCGTGGCATTGAGGTGGAGTTTCGGGGCCTCGATGGGGCGAGCGCGCAGCGGCTGGAGCGCCTGAGCGGCCAATTGGGTGATTAATATCACATTGCGATCCTGAGGTGCGTAGGCGTAGCGACTGCAGGGTGAAGAATAAAGTGGGCTAGCGCGGCAAGATCGTCTATTTAGGTCGATAACCTCGAACTATTAGGCGATAGTAACTTTGCACATTGGAGCAGCTTTGTCTTAACTAACTTAGGTGATCCAATCTGAAAAATGCCCCTGAGGTGCGGGTTTGTTTAAGCATACCTTGCTAGACGGGAGATTTTATTTCGGTATTGTAGTGCCTACAACCAATTAATTGATTCCTACAGAAAGGATTTAGCAATGGATGAGAAGCTGCAAACCCTGCTAAACAATCAGGTCATTAACGAGCACGGCGCCGCTATGGTCTACACCCAGCTGGCCTACGAGATGGACAACCTGTCCTTCCCGGGCATGCGCGATTGGTTCATGGCACAGGCTGGCGAAGAGCGCGTCCACGCACAGAAGCTTGCGGATCACCTCTTGGCACGCGGCTACCGCGTAGAGCTTAACGATATCCCGGTTGGCTCCATCAAGGCCGCCACCCCGCTGGATGCGTTCGAGGCTTCCTTGGCTCACGAGCAGAAGGTCTCCGAGCAGATTCGCGAGATCGCCCGCGTTGCCCTTGACATTCAGGATCTGGACTCCCGCCAGCTTATTGACTGGTTCTTGGCTGAGCAGATCGAGGAAGAGGACACCGTTTCTGAGATTATTGACCAGATCAAGCTGGTGGGCAACGATGGCGCTGGTCTGCTGCGCATCGATTCCAGTTTGGCCAACCGCAACTCCTAAGTTGTGAATAACAAACCCATCAAGATTTAAATCAATCCTCCCATGGCACTGCGCTGCTGTGGGAGGATTGACGTATGTCTGCACACCTGAAAGCAATCCTCTCTGCCGCTCTGGCGGTCTTGGCATTAAGCCTCATTATCGGTGCTGCGGTCATCTCAAGCCACGTGACCCTCGGCATCTTTTTGACCACCGCAGCGCTTATGCTGAGCCCGTTTGCGGGGGTGGTGATGCTGGCGTGTGGGGTCATCGGCAAGCGCGGGCTGGTCAACCGGTCCTTATATTCCTTGAGTGGAATGCTGATTCTGGCCTCGCTGGCCGTGCTCATCGTTTTGCCGATGGCGCAGGCGACGCTGGCGCTGGTGATTTTTATCGCCGGCACCGCGGTAGGGATTGTGGCCGTGCAGACCCAAGCTACTAGGCGCGCATAAACTGGACGCATTATGCCGAAGTTGCTGTTTGATCTATACGGCGTGCTGCTGCGCCCCGCCACGCCGGAAGCGCACGCTGAACTAGAGCGTTTCCTCGAGCCTGCGAACCCGGAGGCCTTCTGGGAGGCCTATAACTATTTCCGGCCGGATTACGATGCCGGAATTTTTAGCGATAGTCACTACTGGAATGAGATAGCCGCCCGCGCGGGAATGGGGACCATTGACTGCGCTGGGGCCGTGGCCTGCGAGAACCAGTACCTGCTTGAGGCGGACCCAGAGATGGTAGCGCTGGTCAGAGGGCTCATCGGGGAGGGCTTTAGCGTGGGGATTTTATCCAATATCCCCACGACCTTGGCGAAACAGGTGCGCGCGCAGCACCCGTGGTTGGCAGAGTGCGCGGCGGTAACGTTGAGCTGCGATATCGGGGTGGCCAAGCCGCACCCAGAGGCCTACCGAGTGGCGGTAGACGCGCTAGCGGCGCAGCCCAAGGACACGCATTTTTTCGATGACCGCATCGACTACATCGAGGGCGCCACTTATTGCGGGTTGCAAGCCCACCTGTTTACCGGGATCGACTCCGCGCGCGAGGTTTTACGCGGTCTGGAGTGAGCGGCCCAGCTCCAATGGTTCGCGCAATAGCTGATCGGTAGCCACGGTACGGGCGACGGCGCGCACGATTTCTTTGTGGCTTGGGATCATGCGCAGTTCCAGATCTTCCGAGGTGGAATCGCGGACGGTGGAGGCAAAAAGCTGGGGTGCGCGGGAATCGCCGGTAAAGGCCCCGCCTGCAATGACCACGGTTTTCGGTGAGTATTCGTTGACCATCTCCGCCGTAATCTGGCCCAGCTGGCGGGCGCGCTCGTCCAAGATGGCGCGCACGGCTGAATTGGACTCGGCGATGGTCGCGACCTCGGGCAGGGTATTGGCCTGGATACCGTGGCGGCGCACGGCCTCCAGGATGGACTGGGTGGCCAAGAGGTGTTCGGAAGCGCCATGCCCCAGTAGATCAGAGCGGGTCTGCGGCAGCGGGATGATGGAATTAACCTCGTCATCGGCGGAAAGCGCTGATCCTAAAGAATCGTCCGCGAAAAGCAGGAGCACGCGTTCGTTCGTGCCAATCTCGGCGGCCTGCGTCTCCGAGCCCAAAATGGCGGAAATGGCGGAGGTCACCACCACGGGGACGCTAAATTGGAAGCGCAGGCGCGCGGCGATATCGACGCCGTGCCAGCCCAGATTCTCCGCGGTGACCAGACCCTGTTCATCCACGGTGCCCGAAGTGGTAATCCCCAAGGCTACGAGGCGACGATCCAGGCCCGTCAGCATGCGGTTGATGCCGGCCATGATGTGTTCAAGAAAATCTTCCTCCGTCAGGCGGGCGACGGGGGTGGCGATTTCTTCCTCCGAAACGGTGCGGCCCTTGATGTCATAGAGGCCGATATAGGTCTCAGAGGTACCGACGGCAATCCCGCCGAGTACCCAGTTATTATCCGCGGCCTCGAGGGGGACCGTAGGGCGGCCCCGGCCCTGGGATTGGGTGAGGTCGGTGCGCTCTTGGATGAGTCCTGCGTTCAGGAGCGCGGTGGTGGCTCGGGTAATGGTGGGCTGGGAGAGTCCGGTGGCTTCTACCAGCTCACTACGGGTAATGATCGGGTTCAGACGCACCAGGTGAAGGCACTTAGCGGCCGGTGTACGGGGGCGTGTGAACACGGGGCCAGGTTTGATCATGAAAGAAAGTATATGTGTCACAGACTGCTTTGTCTAATCTATTCATAGGTGTATGTACCGAATGGTCTAAAGGTGGAGGTAGGCCAAAAATTCCCTATGCTGGGGCGCATGAAATCAGTAGCGGTTTATTGTGGCTCCGCCGTGGGCAATTCGCCCGCCTATAGCGCAGCGGCACAACACTTGGGCGGCGAGCTTGCCCGTCGCGGGCTGAACTTGGTCTATGGCGGCGGAAATATCGGCCTCATGCGTGAGGTTGCCAACTCCTGCTTGAAGGCCGGCGGCACCGTCACTGGCGTCATGCCGCAATCCCTGGTGGATCTAGAAATCTCCCACCCGGGCTTGACCCGCCTTGAGGTAGTGGACTCCATGGCAGAGCGGAAAACCCGGATGGAGCAGCTGGCGGATGCCTTTATTTGTTTGCCCGGCGGCGTGGGCACGTTGGAGGAAGTAACAGAGGTACTGACCCAACAACAGCTGGGCAGCATTCGTGGGCCCGTTGGCTTGGTTGACGTGGAAGGTTTTTGGCAGCCCTTTTATGACATGTATGCCGCCATGGCTGAGGCGGGCTTCATCCTGCCTCGCTTTGTAAAAGCACTGGTCATAGAGGAAAATCCCGCGGCCGTGCTGGATGGTTTTGCCCAGTGGCACTACCCGGGCACGAAGTGGAACAACGGTTAGCTAACAAGTTTGCAACATTTGGGTGGGGCTGGGTGGCCTATCAACAAGATAAAGGGTTAGACTTCCCTCTTATGAGTTCTGAGCAGACCGCTAAGCGCCAGCCCTCTCTACTGGACGCTTCGTGCGATAACTTCGTTCACGACCTAGCCGAGCTATCCCCAACAGATGCAACCGCGTGGGGCATTGACGGTTTTGAAGGCGAATTGCAGGATTTTTCCCCCGACTATTTTGAGGCTGTCGCTGATCGCACCCGCGACATGGTTGCGGATCTGGATGCCTTGGATGACACCACCGATGAATCCGATGATGAGGATGACTTTGATGACGTGGATTATGTCACCGCCGCCGTCTTGCGGGATCGTCTCTGCTTAGATCTGGATTTGCATCACCACGGCGAGGATATTCGCAGCCTTAATAATATTGCCTCGCCCGTGCAGACCATCCGGGATTCTCTGTTGCTTATGCCGCAGGATACTCAAGAGGACCGCGAGGCCATTCGCTCCCGCCTGTCCAAGGTCAAGGGCTCCCTCGATGGCTACCGCGAGTCCCTGAAGGAAGCGGCCTCCCACGGCATGGTGGCACCGCACCGCCAGATCTCTGAGGTCATTGTGCAGTGCGAGCGGCTTGCCGATGCCGACTCTATGCTCGAGGACCTCGGGCTCGACCCCGACTCCGCCGAGGTGAAGAAGGCCAAGGAGGCCTTTGGCGAGTTCTCGGATTGGCTGTCTAATGACCTGCAGCCGCAGTCCTCTAATAAGGACGCGGTGGGCCGCGAGCGCTACGAGCGCTTTTCCAAGCTTTTCGTTGGCGATTCCGTGGACTTGGACGAGGCCTATGAATGGGGCCTTGACCAGGTGCGCTACCTGCGCGGGGAACAGGAAAAGATCGCGCACGAGCTTTATGGCCCGGAGTGCTCGGTGCGCTCTGCCATGCGCAAGCTGAACCACGAGGAGCGCTATACCCTGCGCGGTACTGATGCCTTGGTGGAGTGGATGCAGAGCAAGGCCGATGCGGTCATCGCCGAGCTCAACGGCAAGGAATTCGACATTCCGGAAGAAGTAGAAGAGATCGAGTGCCGCATCGACCCAGCGGGTACCGGTGGCATCTTCTATACCCCGCCGAGCGATGACTTTTCGCGCCCGGGCCGCATGTGGTGGTCTGTGCCGGAGGGCCAAGACACCTTCCACACCTGGCAGGAGCTGACTACCGTGCACCATGAGGGCGTACCGGGTCACCACCTGCAGCTGGGTTCTGCCCTGGTGCAAGAGGATCTGAACCTGTGGCGCCGCGCGGTGACGTGGAATTCCGGCCACGGCGAGGGATGGGCCCTATACGCCGAGCAGCTGATGGCCGAGCTGGGCTACATGGACGATCCCGGCGTGCGGATGGGGCTGCTCGATGCCCAGCGCCTGCGCGCGGCTCGCGTCGTGGTGGACATCGGATTGCACCTGGGCAAGAAGCTGCCGGACTGCACCGTATCTGGCGTATGGGATAAGGCCCACGTGAAGACCTACATGCGCGAAAATACCGCCATGGATGATGCGAACCTCAACTTTGAGGTCAACCGCTACCTGGGTTGGCCGGGCCAGGCGCCGTCCTATGCCTTGGGCCAGCGCCTGTGGCAAGAAACCCGCGCCGCCGCCGAGGAGCAGGGCATGAGCGCCCGCGAATTCCACTCCGAGGCCCTGGCTCTTGGCTCGGTGCCTATGTCGGTGCTGCGCGAGGCCGTGCTCAATAACTAAGCGCGCGGGCTAGCCGCGCACGCTAGCGCCGTGTGGAAAACTTGCTGACAGCCCTGATGAGCTGCGGCAGGTACCCGGCAATGACCAGCACGGCGATGAGGCGGGTAAGCTGCACCGCGATAACCACGGGGCCAGCCCCACCTTCCGCAGAGAGCGCGAGCACGGTCTCTAGCGCGCCGGGGCTGGTGGCTAGGTAGGCCTCGAAGTAGCTGATATTGAGCCAGTGCATCAGCGGCCACGCCGTGGCCGCGCACAGGCCGAGGACCGCCGCGATGGAAAGAATCGTCGCGGGAAGTTGCTTGGCAAAGGCCTTGAGCGAGGGGAGAGAAAGCCCGCCGCCGCAGACCCACCCGATGGCTAAAAAGGCAATGACCTTAAACGCATAGATCGGCTCCAGCGTATGCCCCTCCGGCAGGAAGAAGGAGGCCAGCACCGTCAAGATCAGCGGGCCGAGCACGGCCGCTGCGGGCAGGTGCAGGAATTTACCGAGCCTTTCGCCGACCAGCGCGATAACGAGCACCAACGCGATGATCCACCAGGTGGTTTCCGCCTCGAGCCTTAAGTCACCGCCCCTTCCGGCAGGCGTATCGAGGAAGGTCACGACGGCGGGAAGGGATACGGATACGATCAATAACCGCAGGTATTGGGTGAGCGCGACGTAGCGGTAGTCGGCACCGAGTTCATCGGCAAGCGCGGGCATGAGCGAGGCACCGCCGGGAAGCATGGACAGGATGCCGGTTTCGGAGGAGACGTCCCGTGGCCGCTGGCGGTGCAGCATGACGCCGCAGAAGATTCCCAGCGCGATGGTGACAAAGGACATGGTTATGGCCGCCGGCAGGTATCCCACCAATTGGCCAAAGGAGACCACCGTCAGCGGCAGCGCGGCCATGATGCCGATGAATCCGCGCGATAGCCCATAAAATTTGCGGTTGACCTTGAGGTCTTCACCGGTGATAAGGACCATGGCGCCGGAGGCGATGATCGCGGCCAAAATCCACGCGGCCGGCACGTGCCACATGCTAAAAAGCCAGCCCAAGAGGATGGAGACGGGCACGACGATGCCCCACCGCAGGATGGTATGGGTATCCATGCTTATTCCCCAGTGCCGCTGTGCCACGTATTCTCCTATCTTCTGCTCGTCCTCGATCGAGTCTAGACCTCCCCGCCGCGGGGTTTATGATCTCCTCATGGATATCGACGTGGCGCAGTGGGCGATGCTCCTTGTGGGAGCGGCGGGGGCAGGCTGGATCGACGCGGTCATTGGCGGGGAGGCCTCGTGCTTATTCCGCTCTTGCTGGCCGTGATTCCGGGGCTCTCGCCGGCAACGGCGCTGGCCACAAATAAACTTGCGGCGGTATCCGGCACGGCATCGGCGGCCGTGACCTTGGTGCGCAGGGTGCGCCCGCCGGCAGGGGAACTCGTTCGCTACGCCCTCATCGCGCTCGTGTGCGCCGGGCTGGGCGCGAGTGTGGCGGCGAATCTTAATAGTGACATCATGCGCCCGCTCATCATCGTGCTGTTAGTGGTGGTGGGCGTCTTCGTGACCTTCAAGCCGAGCTTCGGCACCACCGAGTCACCCGGTATCCGCGGCGGATGGCGCACCTGGGCGGGGCTTGTGGCGGTCGCGGCCATCTCCTTTTATGACGGGATCTTTGGCCCGGGTACCGGCATGTTCCTGATTATGGCCTTTACCTTCATCTTCTCCCAGAACTTCCTAAAATCCGCGGCGATGGCCAAGGTGGTCAATACTGCCACGAATCTTGGCGCGCTGGTGACCTTTATCCTTGGCGGCCACGTGTGGTGGACCCTTGGTATCGCGTTGGCCGCCGCCAATATCCTCGGCGCCCAAGTGGGTGCGCGGACGGTGCTCAGCGGCGGGACGAAGTTTATCCGCTACGCCCTGCTTACCTTGGTAGTGGTCATGAGCTGCTATTTATCCTGGCAGCAGTGGGGTTAGGCTACATCCGGTTCTTGGTCCGGGCGGTGGCGATGGCATTCCACGGATCCTCGGGCCACGGGTGCTTGGGGTAGCGCCCGCGCATATCGGCGCGCACCCCGGCATAGGGGCCGGACCAGAAGCTAGCAAGATCATCGGTTACCGCTAGCGGGCGGCCGGCGGGGGAGAGCAAGTGAAATTGCACGCGGTTGCCGCAGTACTCCGGCGATTCGGCCAGACCGAAGCACTCCTGCAACTTGATGTGGACCACGGGGCGCTCGCCCGACCAGTCGATCCTGGCATCGCGGCCGGAGGGCACTGGGAGGCGTTTAGGCGCGAGCTCGTCCAGGCGGGTGGCTTCCGGCCAGGGAAGCAGGCGCTGCAGGGCGGGGTACATGTCTATCTTGGCGGTGGGGGTTCCCGCCGCAATATGGTGCAGTTCGGGCCCGAGCCACTCGGCAGGATCGGCGGCATCGACATCCGGCCACGGATCGCCGTAGTGCGCGTGCAGGTGGCGGAGCCTATCTTTTAAGCTCTGGGCCTTCTCGCTGAAAGTGAATAGGCCGAGACCCTCTTCGCGGATGCCGGCGGCTAGTGCCTGCGCGGCGGCATCGCCGGTGACCTTGACCGGGGTTTCGGACAGCACAATCGCCCCGGCCGCCCGGGCCTTGACCCCGCGCACGCGACCCCCACGCAGGAAGGCGCGGGTTTCTTCGGTCACGCCGATGGCATCCAGTGCGGCGGACTCTTCGATGCGCGCGGCGGTGCGGATGATGGGGTTTCCGGCATTGGAGAGGGTGACCTCCGCGATGGCGAGCCACGGCGAGCCAGCCAGCCCGGAGTTATCCAGCAGCCGGGCACGGGTGCCGCTGGCCAGCAGGTAGTCTTCGCCCACGCGCTTGGCCACCTGCTCGGGATAGGCGGTGGCGACGACCTCGCCAGGGTCAGCGGGTCCGAGATCCTCCACCAGGCGAGACAGGCGCCTGATTTCCTTCTGCGGTGCGGGGCGACGGGTGAGATCGGTGGTGTTGGTGGGGGCATCGGCAAGCGCGGCGATGGTGGGCGCCGCCTGGCTGCCGTGGCGGATAAGGGCCGCGCCGAGTCGGGGATCGGTGGGCAGCAGGGCGAGCTCCTGCGTCGCGCCAATGCGCTCGAGGGTCGTGCGCGCGGCCGCAAGGGCCTGGGCGGGCGGCGGATCGAGCAGCGGGAAATCTGGGCCCGCGCCCCAACAATCCAAAAACAGCGCGGCCTGCGTGAGATCCGCGGACAGGATCTCCGGCGCGGTGTGCGGGGAAAAGTGCTGGTAATCGTCCTGGGAATAGCAACGAATGACCGTACCTGGCGCCTCACGCCCGGCACGGCCCGCGCGCTGATCCGCGCTCGACTTCGACGTGGAGACCGTTACCAGGCCAGACATGCCGCGCTGCGCATCGCGCCGGGGAACGCGGGCCAGCCCCGCATCCACCACCACGCGCACGCCAGGCACCGTCAGCGAGGATTCCGCGATGGACGTGGCCACCACAATGCGCTGCTCATCGGTATAAAGCGCGGCATCCTGCTCCGCGGTGGTCTGCTTGCCGTGCAGCGGGAAAACATTATGGCCCTGCAGCTCCTCGCATACCAGGTTGACCTCCCGCACGCCGGGCACGAAGACCAGCGTGGATTCGTGTTGGCGGGCTGCTTGCTTGGCGATGCCCCCGTAAAACTCCCGCGACCCCGCCGCGCGCCCCGGCTGTGGTGCGTACTGGATATCCAGAGGATAGGTCACCGCCTCAGTGGTGTGGATGGGCGCGCCCATGAGCTGGGAAAAGCGCTGCGCGTCTACCGTGGCGGACATCGCGATGACGCGGAAATCTTCGCGCAGCTCGGCCAGCTCCAGGCACATGCCGAGCACCAGATCCGTATCCAGCTGGCGCTCGTGAACCTCATCGATGGCCACGGCGGCCACGCCCTCGAGCTCCGGATCCTTCAGCAGGCGGCGCAGCAGCACGCCTGGGGTGGCGAATTCGACCTCGCTGCCCGCGCGGGATTCGCCGCGGATGGCGAAACCGACCTTCTCCGGGGTGCCGCTGAGGGTGCTTAGGCGCTGGGCGGCCGCGCGCACGGCCACGCGGCGCGGGGCGGTGACGATGACCTTGCCGCGCCCTGCGGAATGATTGGCTAGCGCCGGTGGCACGAGCGTGGTTTTACCCGTGCCGGGCGGTGCCTGAATGACGACGTTTCCGGTGTGGGGCAGCGAATCGATGGTCTTGGCTACGGGCAGCCCCGCGCCAATGCTGGCGAGATCGAACATTTACTGCGCGGCCCCAAAACCTTCCACGGGGCCGTCCAAATCCTTGCGCTCCCACGAATCCTCATCGCCGTCCAGCGTGCGCACCACGCGGCCGGGCGTGCCCAGGACCAGTGAGTTATCCGGAATATCCTTGGTCACGAGCGTGCCGGCACCAATAACGCAGTTTTCACCAATGGTAACCCCCGGCATGACGGTGGCATTGGCCCCAAACCACGTATTGCGCCCCACGGTGATGGGGTGGGCGATTTCCCACCCGCCCTCGCGCATCGCGTGATCGTTAACAGGGTGGCCCACCGTAATGAACGAGCAATTGGGCCCAATCAACACGCGATCACCGAATGTGACCTTGGCTTGGGCCAAAATGCTGCTGCCAAAGTTGATGAAGACGCCCTCCCCGCAGACGATATTGCAGCCGTATTCCATATTCAGCGGCGCGTGCGCCCCCGGTACGTGCGATTCCTCCGGCAGGATCTCCCGCAAGATTGCCTGCGCCTGCTCCTTATCGGTGTTGTGCAGATCGTTGAACTGCCCAATCAGCCCAAAGGTGCGCTGGTGCTCCTTGTCGATGTCCCCCATGCCCGGCAGGTGCCACTGCCCACCGGTCATCCGCTCCCAAGTGCCGTAGCGTTGCAGGTCGTGCAGCTTCTGTTCATTCATGGTGGCTATTGTAGAGGGCGCGTGGGCTAACCGATTAGCGGTTAGGGTGGAGGAATGCTTTTTGATTCACTGCCGCGGCCGAATGCGTACGTCGCGCCGGGCGTGGGGCACGTGCCGGGGTGGGTGGGCATCGGCAAGCAAAAGGCCCTGGTAGAAGAGACGCGGGAGATCGCTCGCGCGTATGCGCATACACCGATGGCGATGGTGCAGCCGCGGCTGAAATCGGGTGGGCGGATGAGCGTATTTCAGCTGCATCTTGGCCGGTATTGGCATTATCCCAGCTACCGGTACGTGGACAATATGGAAGGCACGCGGGTGCCGCCGGTACCGGATAGCCTGCGGGAATTGGCCCCGGCGGCGCTGCGACAGGCGGCCCAGATTGCCCCGGAGCTGGAACCATGGGTGGATAACTTCGTGCCGGAGATGGCGCTGGTGAATTATTATCCGCCCGGCTCGGCGATGGGGATGCACGTGGATGACTCTGAGGAATCGCCCGCGCCCGTGATTTCGCTTTCGATTGGGGATGAGGCCCTTTTCCGCATAGGCCATACCGAAAACCGCACCAGGCCCTGGGACGATGTGACCTTGTGCTCGGGTGATTTGGTGGTCTTTGGCGGCCCAAAGCGCTTTGCCTACCACGGGGTGGTGCGGGTAAATGATGGCACGCTGCCGGAGGGATGCGGGCTGCAGGAAGGAAGAATCAATATCACCATCAGACAAGTTTCAGCGAGCGCGGTAGGCTAGGGCGGGTTACATAAAGGTTGAAGGAAAGAGGTTTTCTTATGTCCCGAATTGGCATCATCATCGGCTCCACCCGCGATAAGGCGGCAGGCCAGGCAGTAGGCGAGTGGGTCAATGACCTCGCCCAAGGCCGCGAGAACGGCGTGGAGTACCAGCTGTTGGAGCTCAAGAAGTTCAATATCCCCATCCTCACCAGCGAGGTCGTTCCGGGTGCGGCGAATAAGCAGTACGATGACGCCAACGTGCAGGCGTGGTCCAAGGCCGTCGATGCCTGCGACGGCTTTGTCTTCGTGACCCCGGAGTACAACCACTCCGTACCTGGTCCGTTCAAGAATGCTTACGATTCGCTCGGCGCGGAATGGGCGGGCAAGCCGGTAGCCTTCGTGGGCTATGGTTCCGTCGGCGGCGTGCGCGCGGTTGAGGCATGGCGCAATGTCGTGGCTAACTTCTCCATGCCACAGCTGCGCAACCAGCTGGACTTTAATATCTTCCCCGATTGGAACGATGGCGAATTCCGCCCCAGCGATGACTCCTACGAGCGTGCAAACTCCCTGCTTTCTGAGCTCGAGGACGCAGTCTAAGTAAAAAAGCCCTGCACCGTGCCGCGCGCTGCGTAGCATGGGGTGCATGACTGAAAAGAAAGTAGCAGTAGTAACCGGCGCCTCCTCTGGCATTGGGGAGGCCACCGCGCGCTCTTTGGCCAAGGACGGCTGGCACGTCGTCGTGGGAGCGCGCCGCACAGACCGCCTGCAGCAGCTTGCCAATGAAATCGGCGGCGAGGCCTATGAGCTGGACGTTACCTCCGATGTCTCCGTCTCCAAGTTCGTCTCCCACCTCGATCGCGTAGATCTTTTGGTCAATAACGCCGGCGGCGCCAAGGGCCTAGAGCCGCTGGTCGATACCTCCATTGAGGACTGGCAGTGGATGTACGAGACCAACGTGCTCGGCACCGTGCGCATGATTCAGGCGCTCATGCCCAAGTTAGAGCGGGTGCCAGATCTTTCCGGGCTAATTATTAACGTCGGTTCCATTGCTGGCTGGACCGTGTACGAAGGCGGTTCCGGCTATAACACCGCTAAGCACGGCGTGCGCGTGATTTCCCGCGCGCTGCGCCTAGAAAACCACGATGTGCGCGTTACCGAGATTGATCCTGGCCGCGTGGCCACGGACTTTTCCTTGGTGCGCTTTAAGGGCGATGAGAAACGCGCGGCCAAGGTGTATGACGGCCATCTCAACCTCGTGGCAGAGGATATCGCCGAGGCCATCCGCTGGGTTGCTGCCCAACCGGCCCACGTCAACGTGGATACGATGACCATCAAGCCGCGCACGCAAAGCTAAGGCCCCGCGGGGCTCTTAAAAAGAGCGGCGACGGGGCGGGGCCTAGGCTTTATCTTCCTGCTTGAGCCTTATTGCAGCCCAAACTGATCCCATGCGGCAGGGGTCAGGTTCTGGTACACGTGCTTGTGCTCCTGATATTCGGCAAGGCCGGTCGGGCCCAGCTCGCGGCCATTGCCGGACTGCTTGTAGCCGCCCCATTCCGCCTGCGGCAGGTACGGGTGGAAATCATTGATCCAAATGGTGCCGTGGCGCAGGGCGCGGGCAACGCGCTCGGCGCGGCCGGCATCGGAGGTGTACACCGCGCCGGCTAGGCCATACTCGGTATCGTTTGCGATCTCGATGGCCTCTTCTTCGGAAGTGAAGGTTTCGATGGTCACGGTCGGGCCGAAGGCCTCGTCGTGGACGCAGTCCATCTCGCGGGTAGCGCCATCAATGATCGTGGGCAGGTAGTACACGCCCTGGCCCAAATCCGTGGTGCCGGTGCCGTGCTGGCCGTTGGTGTCCTCGCTGGTGGCGGCGCGGCCGCCGGTGAGGATCTTGGCGCCTTGTTCGCGGGCCTTGTCCACGTAGGCCGCCACCTTCTCGCGGTGATCGGCCGAAATGAGTGGGCCGGTTTCCGCCTTCTCATCGGTAGGGCCGCCGATCTTGATCTTGTTGGCGCGCTCCACCAAGGCAGCGACGAACTCATCGTGCAGGGACTCTTCCACGACGATGCGCGAGCCAGCGGAGCAGACCTGGCCGGAGTGGAAGAAGGCACCGTTGAGCGCGTTATCCACGGCGACGTCGAAGTTGGCATCAGCGAAGATAACGTTCGGGTTCTTGCCGCCGAGCTCGAGTGCGGTGCGCTTGACGGTCTCGGCCGCATTCTTTGCGATCAGCTTGCCGGTTGCCAGGCCACCGGTGAAGGAGACCATGTCCACGTCGGGGTGCTGAGAGAGCGGGTTGCCGCAGTTGGCGCCGGAGCCGGTGATGAGGTTGCCCACACCGTCTGGCAATCCGCATTCTTTTAAGGCGGCCATGAGCAACATGGCGGTATGCGGGGTAAGCTCTGCCTGCTTGAGTACGAAGGTATTGCCGGCGGCAAGGGCCGGGCCGACCTTCCAGGACACCTGCAGCAGCGGGTAGTTCCACGGCGTGATGAGACCGCACACGCCGACCGGCTCGGCGTCGATGCGCGAGCGCAGGTTGGGATCGCCCGGGTCGACTACGCGGCCGGCTTGGTGCTGGGCCAAGGTGCCGAAGTACTCGAAAGCATTGGCAATATCGTCCATATCGCCCAGGGATTCTTCGTAACGCTTGCCGGTATCCGCAGACTCGGCTTGGGCGAAAAGTTCCTTGTGCTCCCGGATGAAATCTGCCAGGCGGATGACGATTTTTCCGCGCTCGGCGGCCGGAGTTGCGGACCACTCGCCCTTATCGAACGTTTCACGTGCAACCTGGATGGCACGCAGGGTGTCTGCTTCGGCGGCCTCGGAGACGACGCCGACGGTGGAGCCATCGGCAGGGCAGACGATGGTGCGGGTCTCGCCATCTTGGGCTGCCTCCCACTGGCCGTTGATGAAGAGCGACTTCGGGGCGTCACCGGAGTGCACGCCCTGGAGCAGTTCGGTGGTCGTGGGATCGAACAAGGTGTTCTGGGTGCTCAAAGTGCAAGCAACCTTTCTCTAATTGAGGCGGTATCGCCCGCCAGTTTAACTATCTTCGCGCCAGGTGCGTTCGGGCTCGGCGCCATCGGAGACATCGGAATCGCCCGGCTGATTTTGCTGCATGTAGAGGAATGCCAGGTGGCGCTCGTACAGGTCCAACACGTTATTGATGATCTGGTTTTCGGAGTAGCCGTAGACGTCATAGCCCAGCGAACCGGTCATGTCATAGACCTCAAGGCGGTAGTACTCGCCGTCGCCCTCGCAGAAGTCTGGGCGCTCCGCGGAAACGGGGAAGAGCTGGTAGCGGAATTGGCGCTCGTTGTGCAGCCGGACCTCGAGATCGAGCTGGGGCAGCTCGGCATCGGGAAGCTCACTGGTGAGCAAGATGGCGTCATAGCCGCGGGTGCGCATTTGCGTGGCCACCTGCTCGAGGGCGTAGGTGGCAGTTCCCCGCAGGTAGTCATCCATGTCCTGTTTGGTGGGGAAGGAATTGGCACGGTCCAAGCGGTTCTTCCACAGGTTGGAATCGCTCGGCTCGCGCTCGGTGCGGCTGCTGATGGCACCGTGCAACGCGGTTTTCCGTGCCTCGCGCTGGACGATTTCTAGGCGCAGCGACTTCCAGAGCGAGAACATGATGAGGTAGACCACGAATGCGAAGGGCAGGCCCATGACCACGGTCGCGGATTGCACGGTGGCAATGCCATCGAGCTGTAGCAATGCCAAGGTCAACGCGCCGACGGTAATGGACCAGAAAATGCGCAGCCGCCGGGCGCCATCTTGCCGGTTATCCGTGATGCGGGAGGTGAAATTGGACATGACCAGCGCACCGGAGTCGGCCGAGGTGATATACAGCAGCAGGCCGATGAAGGTGGTCAGGAAGATGACGATGGCGGAGCCAGGGAATTCCTGGAGCATGTCGTAGAAACCCTGTTCCGGAACGTTGATGGCGTTTTCCGCAAATTCCGGATAGTCACCAGAGCGCACCATGTCCAGGGCGGTATTGCCAAAGAAGGACATCCACATCAGGATGAACAGGAAGGGGAAGGTCAGCGTGCCCAGGATGAACTGGCGCAGCGTGCGGCCGCGGGAAATGCGGGCGAGGAACAGGCCGACGAAGGTTGCCCAGGCAATCCACCAGGCCCAGAAGAAGAGGGTCCAGGATTGCATCCAGGTATCCACGCTGGCTTGGTCCTCAGCAAAGGCGAAGGTCTCTAGCGTCCAGGAGGGGAACTTGGAGACGTAGTCACCGATATTGGTGACGATGGCGTCGAAGAGGTAGGCGGTCTTGCCAAAGACCACGACGTAAATCATCAGCGCGATGGCGAGGTACACGTTGAGCTCAGAGAGGAAGCGGATGCCCTTATCCACGCCGGATACGGCAGACAACGTTGCAATGGCGACAGCGATAATGATGAGGGCCGATTGCAGCCCCAACCCCTGCTCGATGCCAAAGATGAGATGGAAGCCGTAGGACAGCTGCACCACGCCGATGCCCAGGGATGCGGTAACGCCGAAAACGGTGCCCAGCATGGCGGCAATGTCCACGGCCGCCCCAATGGGTCCGTGCACGCGCTTGCCGATGAGCGGGTACAGCGCCGAGCGAATAGCCAACGGCATATTCAGACGGTAGGCGAAGTAACCAAAGGCCATGCCCATCAGCGCATAGAGCGCCCAGCCGGTAAGCCCGTAGTGGAACATGGCGTAGACCACGGCCTCTTTGGCGGCCTCCATGGTCTCGCCATCGCCCACCGGCGGATCCATGTACATCGTGACCGGCTCGGCCACGGCGAAGAACATGAGGTCCACGCCGATGCCGGCGGCAAAGAGCATGGATACCCATGAAAAGGTATTGAATTTGGGCCGGGAGTGGTCCGGGCCCATGCGGATGCTGCCGGTATTGGAAAAGGCGATGTAGAGGACAAAGACCACGGCGATGGTGGCGGTCAGGACGTAGAACCATCCCAGGTTTGTGCCGATCCATCCGGTGACGCTGGCGAGGGTATTCGCCGCGGATTCTTTGCCAAAGCCCGCATACAGGGCCATGGCGATAATCAGCACACCGGAAATGATAAAGACCGGCCAATTGGGTTTGGGTGCGGCCACCTCATCGGCACCGACATCATCGCCGGTTTCGGCCTTGTAGCTGCCGACGATGGCGCGTACTTGGTTGCGCGGTTTATGACCCTTGTCCTCAGTTGGGTGAGTTTCCCCAGGGGAGTGAGCGAGAGAGGTGTCGGAATCCCCTGTACGGGACTCTTCATGGTCGTGCGGACCACGGTTAGCCATCTACTTCTCCTAGTCTTGATCGATTAAGTGCCGAATCTTTCGCAAGAGTGCCCTTCAATCCCCCGAAAAGAGGGGTAAGAGATAGGTTGGTGTCATAAATCATATGCGAGCAATCTATGCGTAAAGACCCCGGATTTCATCTACTCAGATGCATACCCGAACACCGTAAATATACATTAATCTGCGAAAACGTCCACCAGATGTGTATTCTGGGGTCGCCATTGTGCATAAATGAAAGCGGTTAAGCACAGATTTTTTGCGCACAATACAATGGATTCGCCAGAAATTCGGCGAGAACTACGCGTGAGATGGCTCACAGAAGGAAGGGGATTTATGGGTATTGTGGACAAATTGACTAAGAAGAACTCGACAAAGAGGGCCACGGATGAAGTAAGCGATGTGGTCGTCGTCGGCGGTGGCTCCGCTGGCTCCGTCATCGCGGCTCGTCTGACCGAGGACAAAGACACCCGCGTGCTCGTTCTTGAGGCCGGCCGTCCGGATTCCCTGTGGGACCTTTTCATCCACATGCCTTCTGGTTTCTCTTTCCCCATCGGGGCAAAGAACTATGACTGGATGTATGAGTCCGATCCGGAACCGGAGATGAATGGTCGCCGCATCTACCACGCGCGCGGCAAGGTGCTCGGCGGTTCTTCTTCCATCAACGGCATGATCTATCAGCGCGGCAACCCCATGGACTACGAAAAGTGGGGCCAGAACCCGGGCATGGATAACTGGGACTTTGCCCACTGCTTGCCGTATTTCAACCGCATGGAAACCACCGCTGCTGCGGATGACGATGACCCGCGCCGCGGCCACGATGGCCCGCTCTACCTGTCCCGCGGTCCAGCAACCTCGCCGCTTTTTCAGGCGCTATTTAAGTCGGTGCAAGAAGCAGGCTATAACCTGACCAATGACGTCAACGGTTACCGCCAGGAAGGCTTTGCTCCCTTCGATCGCAATATCAAGCACGGCAAGCGTTGGTCCGCTGCCCGCGCCTACCTGTACCCCAACCAGGACCGCGACAACCTTGAGGTGCGTACCCGCGCATTTACCACCAAGATCCTCTTTGAAGGCACCAAGGCAGTGGGCGTGGAATACGAGTGGCAGGGCGGCACCCACCGCGTCTTCGCAGACAAGATCGTCTTGTCCGCCGGTGCCATCAATACCCCGCAGTTGCTAGAGGTCTCTGGCGTGGGCGACCGCGAGATCTTGGAAAAGCACGGCATCGATGTGGTCAAGCACCTGCCAGGCGTGGGTGAGAACCTGCAAGACCACCTCGAGGTCTATATCCAGTACGAAACCACCAAGTCCACCGCTTCCTCCCAGCCTTACCTGGATAAGTGGCGTTGGCCATTCATGGGCTTGCAGTGGCTGCTGACGAAGAAGGGCCCAGTGGCTACCTCGCACTTTGAGGGCGGCGGTTTCGTGCGCTCCAACGAGGATGAGGCCTACCCGAACTTGATGTTCCACTTCCTGCCCATGGCGGTGCGCTATGACGGCCAAAAGGCCGACGTTAAGCACGGCTTCCAGTGGCACGTCGGCCCGATGTTCTCCGATACCAAGGGCCACGTGCACATCAAGAGCTCCGATATCCGGCAAAAGCCCTCCATCCTCTTTAACTACCTGCGCACTGAGCAGGACCGCCGCGAATGGGTAGAAGCCGTCCGCGTCGCCCGCTCCTTGCTGGATACCAAGGCAATGGAGGAAGTTGGTGCCCGCGAGTTCAGCCCGGGCCCAGAGGTCCAGAGCGATGAGGAAATCTTGGAGTGGGTCCGCAATGACGGCGAGACCGCACTGCACCCATCTTGCACCGCCAAGATGGGCGATGAGTCCGATCCCATGGCCGTGGTGAACCCAGAGACCATGGGCGTATGGGGAATCGATGGACTGTATATTGCCGATGCTTCCGTATTCCCCTCGGTTCCCAACGGCAATATCTACTCCCCAACTATGATGGTGGGCGAGAAGGCTGCGGACCTTATTGCCGGCCGCACGCCGCTCGAGCCTAACTACACTCCGTGGTACAAGGCTCACGAGGATATGCCGCTCTACGCCGAAGGCGAGGCGATCCGTGACCACAAGGAGGCACCGAAGGGTGCTTACTAACGCCCGCTTATATTAAGGAGACAAAGCCGTGACCATTTCCTCACTTCTTACCCTGATGGGGATTTGGCTCGCGGCTTTGGTGTCTCCGGGGCCGGATATCGTGCAGGTCATCCGCGTGGCCCCGCGTTCCACGCGCGCCGGGCTAATGTGCGCGGTAGGGGTATTTAGCGGGACGGTCTTTTGGATCGTTGCCTCCCTGGCCGGTTTATCTGCGCTGATTGCGGCGCGCCCGAGCGTGCTGAGCATCTTGCAATTGCTCGGTGGCCTGTTCCTGCTCTACATGGGGGTATCCTCCCTGCGCAGCGGCGTAGCCGCACGTCGCGCTCCCGCCCGCGAGGTGGACGCGGAAGACTACGCGGAGCAGGCGCGGGCCGCTGGCGATGCCGATGTCGAAGACATGACCAACTGGCGGGCCTTCAAGCTGGGGCTGGTGACAAACCTGTCGAATCCCAAGGCATTGGTATTTTTCGGGGCGGTATTCGCCCAATTCATCCGCCCGGAAATGTCTGTGGGGTGGACCATCGCGGTGGCGTTGATCCTTGCCGCCATGTCCTTCGTGTGGTTTTCTTCCTTCGCGCTGCTCGTGCGCGCGGCCGCGCGGTGGACGGCGCGGTATTCCGCCGGCATCGATATGGTCTCAGGCCTCGTCTTTGGCCTGCTTGGTGTGGTGATGGCCGGGGAGGGTGCCACCGCGCTGCTGAAATCACAGTAGTTACCTGTTTCGCTGCAGGTGAGACACTTCCTACAGTTGTTTGCGTTAGTAAAAATGCATACGAATGTGGAGGTGTTAGGTGGCTATAGGTGCCCTTGTGACCCTGATGGGTATATGGTTCGCGGCCATGGCTTCGCCGGGGCCAGATGTGGTTCAGATTATCCGCCTGGGTGCGCGTTCCACCCGCGCGGCAGTGTGGGTGGCCATTGGTAGTACAACGGGCCTTGCCCTGTGGACCATCGCTTCACTCGCCGGGCTTTCGGCATTGATCTCTACGCATGAGGGCATTTTGGTGCTCCTGCAGGTCCTCGGCGGCAGCTATCTGCTGTGGATGGCCTATAGCGCGATTTCCTCCGGCCTGCGGGAGCGGCGTGCACCCGCCACCGTCGTAGGCACGGAGAAGCAGGCACCACAACCGCGCGGATTTACCCCGGACGGCATCATCAAGGCGAAGACGGCCTACCGCATGGGGTTGGTCTGTGACCTTTCAAACCCCAAGGTGGTCATCTTCTTTGGCGCCATCTTTGCCAATTTCATCGACCCAGGCATGGGGGTGGGCGGAAACGTCGTCGTCGCCGCGGTACTGGTACTAGAAAGCTTGGTTCTCTTCGTCGGCGTCGGTTTGAGCACGCGCGCGGTATCGAAGTGGATGGCCAAGAACTCGGCCTGGGTGGACATCGTCAGTGGCATCGTCTTTCTACTCCTCGGCGTGGTTATCCTCTTTGAAGGCATCCGCGGGCTCATTGCGATGTAGCCTGAAGTTATGATTTTTACTACCACGAATACCGTCGACGGGTATGAAATCACCAAGTACCTGCGCATCATCGCTGGTGAGACCGTTATCGGTATCAATATGCTCAAAGACTTCGGGGCATCGATACGCAATATCACCGGCGGTCGCGCCTCTGGCTATGAAAGCGAAGCCATCAAAGCCCGCGAGGCGGCGCTGGATGAATTGTGGCGCCGCGGCCAGGAATTGGGCGCTGATGGCGTGGTGGGCATCGCCTTCGACTATTCCCCAATGGGCACCAATAATGACATGCTTTTGGTCACCGCTACGGGCACGGCGGTCTCGCTGCGCGCGCGTGACTAAGCCCTTGCACCCCCACCCATAGCCGCGCGGGAACGGGCTCTGGGTAAGCTGGGCGGCATGCTTGAGGTTGCAATTTCTGGTGAGTCCATCAAATTGGGCCAGTTTATTAAACTGGCCAGCTTGGTCGGCACCGGTGGTGAAGCCAAGGAACTTATCGCAGAAGGCGCGGTGACGGTCAACGGTGAAACCGAAACTCGCCGCGGCGCCACGCTGCAGATTGGCGATGAGGTGTGCATCGAAGGCACCTGCGCGCGCGTGGGCGAGCCCGACGATGATGATGATTATTTTGATGAAGCCACCGCAGACGATGACTTTGATCCGGAAAAGTGGAGGAATCTATAAATGCCCGCATTTGAAGCCGAAGTAGGCATGCCCTACTGGATCGACCTGACCACCTCGGATCCGCGCAAGTCCGCCCACTTTTATGAGCAGGTCTTGGGCTGGGAAATCTCGGCCGAGTCCAAGGAGGAAAACCCCTATCAGATGGCGCGCCTGCAGGGCCTGCCCATCGCGGGCCTCATCCCGCAGCCGGACGAGGCGCCCATGCCGGATACCTGGGTGACCTATTTCCTCTCCAAGGACATCGACGGCGATTGCCAGCGCACGGAGAACCTCGGCGGGCGCATCTTGGCCGCGCCCCAGCCCGTGGAACTGGGCCACATGGCCTTGCTTGCCGATGCCGCCGGTGGCATGTTCGGCCTCATCCAGCCCTCAGGCCCCGAGCACTTCGTCGCCGGTGGCGAACCCGGCACCCCGGTATGGCACGAACTGACCGCCACGACGCGATTCCAGCAGGCCATGGACTTTTATGGCGAGCTTTTCAACTGGGAGATTCGCGCCATGGAATCCGAGGACGAGAATTTCATTTACGCCACCGCAGAAGAAGACGGCGCCCCGTTTGCCGGCCTGTGGAATGCCGAAGGCCAGTTTCCGCCTCAGGTGCCGAGCTTCTGGCAGACCTACCTAGGGGTGCGCGATATCGATGCCGCCGCCAAGAAAGCGGTAGAGCTCGGCGGTGAAATCATCCGTGAACCATGGGATTCCCCCTTCGGCCGCATGTGCTTGCTCGCGGATTCCACCGGGGCGACCATCACCCTGACCGAGGTGGAAGACGCACCCGAGGATGAGCCCACCGAATCCGATGACGTGCTCAACCCCACCAGGGACTAAGCACGGGGAAAGAGGCGTTTATGTCAGACTCCTCTGATTTGGCACAGCGCGTGCTAACCATCGTGGCCGTTATCCCGCCCGGCAATGTGTCCTCCTATGGGGAGGTGGCAAAACTCGCTGGGTGCGGGGCCCGCTACGTCGGCACCGTGATGAATAGGCACGGTGGTAACGCCGCCTGGTGGCGGGTGGTCCGCGCCAATGGCGCCTCCCACGATCCTGCTCGCGCGGAAGAATACTGGGACCGCGAGGGCATCGAGCATTCCCACGGGCGCGTCGCCATGCATAAGCACGGCATGGATGCGCGGGACCTAGCGGTATTGATGCGATAGATAGTGCAGTAGGAAAACTTTTTGCAGTTATAGAGTGCGGTGCGGTACCTCTCCAGCTACGCTATATGCGTTATGAAAAAATTAGCTATTGGTTCTCTCGTTACCGCACTTTCATTCGTGACCATTCCCGCTGCCCAGGCGGTCAGCCTCGATCCCCAATCCGTGCCTGATCGTACGCAAATCACCGTTAGGCACGATTCCGGCGCCACGGTCTCGACCGCCAATAGCCACGAGTCCCGCCCGGCGCTGTCCTTGAGCAAGCTCTACCTGGGATATTGGGTGCTCAAGTATGGTTCTGCCGCCGATAAGGACCAAGTGGAAAATATGATTCGCTACAGCGACGATAACGTGGCCAGCGACCTGGACCGCCGCTACCCGCAGGCCATTCCCAGCATCATCCAGGAATTCGGGCTGAGCGAGACTCATTATACCGGCTACTGGGGAACCACGAAGACCTCGAGCGAAGATGTCGCGCGGTTTACTGCCGAGATCCAGAACGATCCCATCGCGGCGCCCATTTTCGCGGGAATGGCTACCGCCGCTCCCGTGGCTGCGGATGGATACCGCCAGGATTTCGGCACCGATCACATTCCCGGAGTATGGGGTACTAAATTCGGTTGGTCCGATGACCGCACCATCCACGCCTCCGTATCTACTGGGCATGGGTTTACCGTAGCCGCCAATACCTACGGCGATGCGCAGACCCATACCGCGGATGTCACGCGCGGCGTCAACAATTCGCCAGCCGGCGGATCCAGCGAGGCCATCGGCGCACGCATTGAAAACGACCTCAACCTGCAAGGACCTGCGCAGCAGGCGGTCCGCGATGCCACCCAGACCGCGGCCGAGCTTGAGCGCCAAGCGTGCGCGAGTGCTAATCAAGCCCTAGTGCAGGTGAGCCAAGTGCGGGTGTGCCAATAAGCGCCGAGGGGGGCTGGCGTTTAGATCAGGTTCCAGACGGTCACGGCCATGATGACTAGGCCCATGCCAAAGACGAAGTAATTCCAGATGTCGTTTTTGAACTGGGAATAGTCATCAACCTTTTTAAACATGTAGACCGGCACCAGATAGACCAAGAATGCCACGAAGATGCCGCCAACCACCGAAATCATGTCCATGATCGAGGGGTTGAAGACGGCGACGAGCGTCGTTGCCACGAATACGATGACATAGATGGTGTTGAGCAGTGCGCGGCGCGAGAGCTTATTGGCCATGCGGGGCACGGCAATGCGCAGTAGATATTCTGTACCTTCCTCGGAACCAAGCATGTGTCCAAAGTAGGAAGAAATGATTGCACACATGGTAATAAGCGGTGCCATATAACCAATGAATGGCGTGCCCGTGACGTTGGCGAAATAAGACAGCACCGGGATGTTTTGATCGACCGCCTCCTTCATCCCGTCCGCGCCAAGTGCGAGAACGCAGGACCAGACGAAGAACATGGTAAATACCACGAGCATTGCAGCGGTATAGAGCTCTACGCGGGAGACGAACTTCTCCGTCTTCTTGCCGTAGGCCGGCTGCACGTCGACGGAGAACTGCGATAGCGCGGCCATGTGGGAAAAGGAAAAGACCAGCACCGGCAGGATAAGCAGGATGCCCTTAAGGATTCCCCAGAGGCCGCCCTCGTATTCAACGTTGAGGAAGCTTTCGAAATCCCACTTGGGGATCAAATAAATGGAGGTTGCCGCCAGGGCGACGATGAGCGGGTAGACCAGCATCTGGGCCAGCCACAGCATGGGGCGGCGGCCGATGGCAAAAAGGCCCGTCATAACGCCCACGCAGGCAATGGACAATATCCACCGATTGATGCTTGGCCCGCCGAGCTGGTTGACGATGAAACTATCGACCACATTGGTAATGCTGATGCCGTAAATGAGCACAGTTGGCACGATGGCCAGCCAATACAAAACGGCGATGAAAAGGCCGCTATTGCGGCCAAGGTAGTAGCGCACCAGTTCCAAGACATCCTTGCCGTGTTGTTCTTGTGGTGCGCCGCTGACTATGCGGGCGTAGGTCCGGTGGGAAAAATACACCAGCGGAAAGATAAAAACGGTGGCGAAGACGAGCGGCCAAAATCCGAAGGCGCCGGCGTTGAGCGGCAAGAAGAGGATGCCGGCACCAACACCGGTGCCAAAAAGCGCGATGACCCAAGACAGGGTGGAGCCCACTGCCTTTTGCCGGTTGGCTTCCTCTGCGGAATTTGTCGGAGCTGCCCCCTTAGTACTTTCCGTGCTGTCATCCGTGCGGGACTCGTGGGTTGGGGCATTCATGAAGGTCCTCAGTCCTTAAAATGGAGGATAGGTGGCAAAAGTGCCTTGTAGTGAGTGTAGCGAAGCCCACTACCAACATGTGCCTTAAACCACAGATTTTTGCGGAATGCGGTTGTTTTGGACAATTTTGGGGGAACAAGCGCGCTGGGTGATTAGCGCGTGAAGACGAGCGCGTCCTCTGCGCTGCTGTGGCTATAGCTGTCATCGTTGTTTGCGTATTTATTGCCGCGCAGGATGATCCAGATGCTCAGCGGGTACAAGATGATTGCCACGGAAAGGGCTTGGATGACGGCCGCGGTATCGGAATCATGCAGGTAATTCCAGCCAAAGTGCAGGAGGAAGGATACCGCGAGGCAGCCGAGCGCCACACCAATGCGCCACCAAAGAGGCTTGGCCGCCGCGTAGAGCGCCCAGCCGATGCCCCAGCCGGCCAGTGCCGTAAGCAAAACGTGCAGGCCAGGGCCAGCGACAAGGCGCAGGCCCCACATCTGTAAGAGCCCCGCAAAATCGCTATCCGGGTGAGTGGTAGCGCCCATAGAGCCGTAGAGGATGTTTTCGTTGGCCTCAAAGCCTAGGCCAACGACGGCGCCGACCATCCACCCGTGCCAGGGGCGGTTGAGTTGGCGGAAGGACATCAGGACAAATAAAACGCCTGTGGCCTTCGAAATCTCTTCGGGATAGGCACCGCTCCATGACATGAAGGAATCGACCCACCCGGAATTGATGGCGAGCTGCATGACCGGCGTGGAGCTTATAGACGCCAAGCTAATGGCCATGCCAGAACCCCATAAAAAGGCAAGCGGTGCCCATACGCGCGCCGGGCGGGCCCACATGGGGCTCAGCTGCAATACCGCGATGACTATCGCGACAAGGATCGCTGCGATGAGGATGCTGATAATACCCATCAGCGGTGAGATCAATAGGGTGATGACCGTCTGGGAGACAAAACCGATAAGGCCCAGACCGGAAAAAATCCACAGCGCGGTGCGAAAAAGTTTAGACATTTATACCAAGGCCTTTCCAGAAAACTCCGCGATATCAGCAGTGACTTCTTCCGGTAGTTCGTCTTGCCCAAAGGCTTTCCAGAGGCGTTCAGTGGTCGTGCGCGTAGCCGCGGAATCCCCGGTGACGGTGACCACCCAGTCCTTATTCTCGTCCGCACCGGTGCCGTCGATGGAAATGGCGGCGGTGGAGGAGGGGGCATCGGCAAGCGCGAGGGCACCATCTTTTCCTTCATGGACCTCGCCCTCTGGAAGGCCTGGGGCCATGCCATAGGCCCGGACCATGCGGCGCAGGGTGTGCTCATCGTCGTCGGTATCTTCCACGATGACCGCCTGCACGGAGGTGTCACCGCAGGTCCAGCCAACGCTAGCCAGCGAAGTATAGTCGCGCTCGCAGTACAGATCAGGCACGGTAATATCCCAGTCCTGGCTGGGATCAGACAGGGTTACTTGCTCCACATCGGCGGGGTGCGGCGGTAGCACCGCGTGGACGATGGCGGGCAAGGCGAGGACCACCGTCACGAAGGCAAGGACGGCGATAAAGAGGACGCGCGGCCGGGCTGGTGGAAAGCGGAATTTTTCCATAGTCCATACCTTAACTGGAAGGTTTGGCCTACAGTGGCAACCATGAAAGATCTTTATCAATTAGTCAACGGACCTTGGGTAGAAAATCACGTTGTCCCAGATGACCGCGGTGTGGATGGCACCTTCCACGCGCTGCGCGATGAAGCAGAAGAACTGGTTCATGACATCGTCAAAGACAACGATGCTCGCCCCGGCAAGCTGTATGCATCCTTCATGGATACCGCGGGCGTCAACAATGCCGGCATGGCTCCATTGGATGCGGACCTTGACCGCTTGAGCGCCGCCGATCCCACGGAATTGGCGCACCGCTTGGGCGAGCTCGAGCGCGAGGGCGTGGGGGCGCCGGCGACGTTCTGGGTGGAAAAGGACTCCGGCTCGGAAGAGGCCGTTGCCTATATCGTGCAATCCGGGCTAGGCCTGCCGGATGAGGCCTACTACCGCGAGGAAGCGCACGCGGAAACGCTGACCGCCTACGAGAAGCACGTGGCGGAGATGCTGGGCTTTATCGAGCCCACCCGCCTGTTTGGCCTCGGCACCGAAGTTGCCGCCGAGCGCATCGTCGGTTTGGAAAAAGAACTGGCGGCGGGCCACTGGGACGTGGTTTCTACCCGCGATGCGGTAAAGACCAATAACCCGTGCGAGTTTTCTGAGCTGCCCTCCATCACCCAAGCCTTGCTCGCCGGCGGAAAGCTGCCGGAGCACCGCGTGGTCAATATGATGCCGTCCTACCTGGAGCACCTGGAAAAGCTCTTTACCGCTGACCGCATGGCTGATTGGCAGCTGTGGGCCACCTGGCACATCCTGCGCTCCCGCGCGGCCCTCTTGCCGGAAGAAGTAGGCGCAAAGAACTTCGAGTTCTACGGCACCTGCCTTTCTGGTGCGACCCAACAGCGCGACCGCTGGAAGCGCGCGGTGGGCCTGGCAGAAAGCCTGGTAGGAGAGGAAATTGGCAAGGAGTTCGTGGACGCGCACTTCCCAGAATCCTCCAAGCGCGAGATGGATGAGCTGGTGGATTATCTCATCGCCGCCTACCGCGAGCGCATTTCCCAGTTGGAGTGGATGACCCCGCAGACCCGCGAGCGCGCCCTAGAAAAGCTTTCCCAGTTCAAGGCCAAGATTGGTTTCCCCGATACCTGGCGCGATTACTCCGGGCTGGAGATTTCTGACAAAGGCGCGGATCTGATTGCTAATGCCCGCGCCGGGTCCGCCTTTTCCCACGACTATGAGCTGGCAAAGATTGGCAAACCCGCCAACCGCGATGAGTGGGTCACCACCCCGCAGACCGTCAATGCTTTCTATAACCCGGTGGTCAATGACATTACCTTCCCGGCCGCCATCCTGCGCCCGCCGTTCTATAACCCGGATGCGGATGCCGCAGAGAACTTCGGCGCCATTGGTTCTGTCATCGGGCACGAAATCGGCCATGGCTTTGATGATCAGGGCTCGCAATTCGATGGCCAGGGCAACCTGAACTCCTGGTGGTCCGATGAAGACCGCGCGGACTTTGAGGCGCTTACGGCAAAGCTGGTGGAGCAATTCGACGGCCAGGTCCCCACGGTGCTGAAGGAAGCCGGCACCGAATCCGCCGGCGTCAACGGCAAATTTACTTTGGGTGAAAACATCGGTGACCTGGGCGGACTGGGCATTTCCGTGGTGGCTTATAAGAACTACTGTGCCGATAAGGGCATTAACCTGCTGGGCCAAGAAGAGGAATTTGTGGTCGACGGCGCTGAGCCGGAACTGGCCGAGCACACCTATAACGGCCTGCAGCGCTTCTTCTTGTCCTGGGCTCGCGTCTGGCGCACGGCCATCCGCCCGGAGATGGCGACCCAGTACCTGGCCATTGACCCGCACTCGCCCGCGGAGTTCCGCTGCAACCTCATCGCCGCGAATATCGCGGAGTTCTACGAGGCCTTCGACGTAGACAAAGACTCCGCGATGTACCTGGCCCCAGAGGACCGGGTGACCATCTGGTAAATCGGTTCTTCCCCGCGCCCGCCTTGTGCGCATCACGGGCACGCGTAGGCTCGGGGATATGACTGATGCACACGATAAAGATCCGCACCGGCCGCTAGAGCCCGGCCAAGAATGGCGCATCGGCGGGCAAGACCGCCAGATGAGCGAGGAAGAACAGCTAGAGCAGCTGGTTTCTTATATTGATGCCCATTATGAGACGCCTGATTTCCGCCCGCCCTGGGCCGGCGGTGGTTCGCCGAAGGCAGACCAGTATTGCGCACTGCTGCCAGACCGCATCACCCACGCCGCCATGATGGTTTTGGGCACCGGGGTTAATCACGCGCTTCCAGGCACGGCGTTTACAGACGGCATTACCGTAGAATCCGCCGAGGTCGGCACCATTTTCCGCCCGTCCGAGCCCACCGGCCGGTGGGCGGTATCGCTGCATTCCGGCGGCTGGTGGCGCGGCGATGGCAAGGCGCTGGAAATGCAGTGGCGCCCCGAGGTCGCTGCCGCCGCGCAGCTTTCCGGTACCACGATCATTGACGTGGATTATCCGCTCGCGCCGGAGCATACGGTCAAAGACATGGTTGCGGCGGTCAACCGTGCCATTGATTACGCCCGCGAACAGGGCGCCTCCCACGTCACCACGTGGGGATATTCTTCCGGTGGTGCGTTGGCAGCACTCGCGCCTGCCGATGCCCTCTTGCTCACCTTCCCCGACTTCGGCGCCCTGGCCAACCTGCCGGAGGAGTACCGCGTGGGCTATGAACTGCCCACGCAATTCCCCGAAACCTTCGTGCAGACCGCGACCGAGGATGAGATAGCCGATCGCGTCCACATCCCCCAAGCTAAAGAACGCGATTACGTCTCGACCCACCGCGTGTCCACCCCGGCCGTGGCGCGCCAGCGGGTACAGGATGCAGCCGATTTTTTGCGCGGTGAGCTGACGCAATAAAACCGGCTGCGGCTGGCTGCACAGCCAGGGGGATGGTCGCTATTGCTCGCCCTCTGGCCGGATCTTCATCTCGGACTCTTTCCACAGTCCAGAACGAGTAACGTCCTCATAATCGATCTTTGCCTTGGCCGGGGTATTGCCCTGTGAATCGGTACGCAATTCGTACTTTTCAATGGCACCCCAGTCGCGCGCCCAATCGTTATTGAGGTAGCTCGGGATTTCGTAGGCGTAGTTCACCGCTTCCGCAGTGGACATGGCACCGCCGCCAGAGAAGGATTGGAAATCCGTCAGGGAGGTTTGCGCTGCCGCATCTGGGAGGATGCGATACTCCGGAATCTCGGTTACGCCGGCGTAGTGGTCAAAGGTGCGCTGGCAGGGGAACTGCAGAGCCACTGCCCAGTCCAAGAGTGCGGGCTTTTCCGCAGGGAACTGGTTATTGATGCTGTCTAGTTCCGGCACGCGCGGCGGGGTGAAGGCCAGCCAGTCGTCTTCATCGGTGGAATCATCCTCGGCCACTAGGCGTACGACATTGGCTTCTTCCGGCAATTTATCCATGGGCAGGCGCAGGTTGCGCCACTTGGGGGTGGCGCCGACATCGGAAAGCTCTTCTTCGCCCTTATTGGTGACCTTGCCATCCTCATCGATGGTGCCGTATTCCAAGGTGAGCTCCATGCCCTCTTGTTTCACATCATTGACATCGTGGTGATAAATCTTGCCTGCGGCACTGACAGCCAGAACCGGGGTATTTTCCGTGGTCTCCGGCAGGTGATACCACTTCGTGGTTACCTGGGACAGCGACTCTTGGCTTTCGGTGTAGGAGCCCAAGACTGGCACGGTGGTGTAGTCCAAGTTGAAGGGCAGGTGCATGGTCGAGCCATTGACGCCCTTCGTACCGCGGACACCGCCTTCAGAAGTATCGGTGCTTTCTGAAGCCTTCTTCCCAGCACGGCGGGACTCCTGCGAATCATCAGAAGAATCCCCGCCGGATTCCTTATCCGTACCAGCGGTGGCATCGTCTTGGCTGGTGGAGTCGGAGTCTTGGGAGTCATCTCCAATAGCGCCCACAGAAGCAGAATCCTGATCCTCAGGTTCGATGGATTCGGGGATATTATTCGGCCCGAACCCATTGCTGGTTTCATCCTTGTCTACCAAGGAATCGCCCAAGTCACCATCTACCGGGGTGAGGAAGGAGTCATTGGTATTGGTTTCTACCAGAGTTTCATTGGCTAGCGAGCAGGTATCGCCGCGCAAGGATGCTAGGTTGCCCTTGCCCACTGAGTAGGAATCCGCCTGGGTGACGGTGGCCTTGGCAAAAGAGGCCATCGAAAAAGCCACCACAATGGCGCAGGCTACCGCGATGGGAGCGGACATGATGCCGGCCGAGCGCGATACCTTCGCTGCGGCTTCTTGCTTGAATTCTTTTTCCGTGCCTTCCTCTTGGGCCTGCAATTTGCGATGGCTGTGGCGCAAGGATTGCACCACGCCGACCGCGAGGACGACCAAGGAGATGGCGAGCAGGATCGAGTTGGCCTCAATGCCTTTGAACTGCACCGTGCGATCCCACCACGGGATGCCGAAGGAAGATACATACCACCAAGCATTCCAACCCGCGAAAGAGATGGCGAGCAAGAAGAGCACCGCAGCGATGCTAAAGGTGCGGGCGCGCGGCGAGCGCAACGCAAACCGGGATAGAACCACGGCAGCCAGCGCGGCGATCACCCCGGCGACGCCGGCATAGATACCAAAGTGGTGCGTCCACTTGGTCGGGGTGAACATGAGGAAGAACATCGACAGTGCCACGATGATGAGTAGGCGCTGGGTGGGGCCGACTGCGGCACCAATAACGCGGCGATCCTTGATAAACGCAGCCAAGATGAGCACCAAGCAAGACAGCATGGTGAGTACCGCGAAGCGGCGGGTCAGCGAGCCATCCACGGATTCTTGGAAGAGCGTGGAATAACGGGCGTATTCGGAATACCACGGCAGCGACGGGCCGACCTCCGAGCGCACCCGGGTGGATTCGGCAACGCTGGCCAAGGTTTGATCTCCAAAGGCGGCGGCGATGATGGCAGTGCCGGAGGCTAAAAATGGGGCAACCAGGCTAAGCCAACCGGTAGCGCCGCCGCCCATGGCGGGAACGCGTGCGGCCATGGCACGGAATAGGTGTGGCAGGCTCACGAGGAATACGCCGACCGCAAAAAGGCCAGTGGGGCCGGCGGCGAGCGTAATCGTGGCAGCGATGGTGCCCACGGCGGCCGGCAGCAAACGGTGGGTGGCAATGGCGCGCTCAAAGGATGCCCATGTCACCATCACGCCTAGGGCCACGATTGGCTCGGGGCGGGTGCCGTTGTTATACGGCAGCCAGAAGGCCAGGAACATCAGTGCGGCGGTCCAGTGGCTGACGCGGCGGGCATCGACGATGTCCCCAAAGCGCGGCAGCATTTCCCGCGAGAGAATGAACCAGATAATGAGCCCCGAAATCAGTCCGGGTAGGCGGACGAAGACCGACGCGGTGGAAATCTGCGAAAGTAGGGCGACGAGGTCATAGTACGGTGAGCCGAATGGCGCCTCCGGCACGCCGTACCACCGGTAGTAGTTGGCCATGTAGGTGGCATTATCGAAGACGCGGCTCATGGAGAAGATGAAGCCATCGTCAGAGGTATTGGCGCCGAAGATATACCAGAAGCCCAAGACTGCAGCGACGACGCCATCGAGGGGGCGAATCTTCTTCCACGTCTCTGGCATGAAGCGCAGCTTTTGCCCGTCGAGGCGGTCAATGCGCCATAGGCAGAATAGCGAGACAATCAACATGGCGACGCCGAGCCACATCGCGATGGACTTAATCAGCGAGGGAGAAGAGGTAAACCGCGAGTTGATATCGACGTGGATATTCAGCCCGTCCTCGACCAAGCTCTGCACATTGGCATCATCTTTGAGCTCGGTATACACACCGGTGACCTGCGGACGCAGGTCATCCTCGGTGGTCTTTTTGTGCTTGCCGACGCTGACGGTGGTGCCGTCACCGGTAGCGGAGATGTGCAGCTGGGCGTCATCGGAAAGCTGCGCTACTTCTTTAGCGCTTAAGGTCAGCAGCACCTCATCGAGCGAGACCACCGACAGGCCGTCATCACCGGAGCGGACAAAAAGACCGCGGTTTGAGGCCTTCTTAGACTCGGGCGGGACGGTGCTGTAGACCATGTTTTGGCCATCGCGGAGCTCATCCACCGCAGACATGGGGATGGTGGCCTCCAGGTTTTCTGGCGCCACGGAGATAAGCGGTGCATTGATAGATTGCAGCGAATCATTCTGCGGCCAATCAAAGGAAGACTGGGTTTGGTTCACTGGCAATAGCGGGGTGGCTATAAAACACAGGAAACCAATTAACCCGGCGATGATCGCGGTCCAGCGCAGCCCAGCAGGGGCTGTGGCGATACTTAGCCCGGAGGGGCGCGCTTCTTTCGATTTCGTTTTAAGGCTATCTGACACGGCGATTAGTGTACGTCAGTCTGGCCCAAGTTCCCGTGTGCACGCCCCGATAACCCCGGGGAAGTGTGGGTGAACTTACTTGGTTCGCACCGCCGTTACGAATGGACCCGTTTGCTCCAGCTCCCAGCCTTCCGCAAAGACCTCAGGGTTGAAGAAGACTGCTCGGTAGCGAATATTCGGCTGGTTAGGATAGATATCCTCAGCCAAGTGCACCTTGAACCCATCATCCTTATTGTCGAGGTCGCCGCGGAAGATGATGGCATCCGGCCCGCGCCACGGTGCGGAATCCAGGGATTTTTGGAACTCTTCAGGAGTAGAGTCCCACGATTCATCCGCCCAGGCTTCAATCTGGTCATTGCGGTGTTTGAATTCCCCGAGGGGATTGGCATAGTGGCTGGTAAAGGCGTTAAAGCCCCAGTATGGGTAGTAGGCCATGAAGGTTTTTTCATCCGTGAGAACCACCGTCTCATTGGCCGTATATCCCTGATCCTGGATGAAGTTATGGATATCCAGATAATAATGGGCGGAATCGCTGGTAAAGCGATCCGCGCGCTCGCCATAACCATCGGTATCGCTATAGGCGTGGTCGATGGCGTCCTCGTTTGCTTCGGGAATCTGCTGAGCATAATGGATACCAGCCAAGGCGAGGAAAATGCCAAAGACTGCCGTAATCCGCTTATTAGCTGCGTGGGAGAAACTAGCAGGATACAGGCGGTGAATACCGGCTGCGCGGACTTCTGCAAGGGCAAGGATGCCCGCCGTGGCGAAGAGCAATACTACGATGACCTCGAGGCGGAAGCTCAGCAGGGTTGTGCCGACTAAGGTCATCACCATGGACAGCATCGTCCACAGGTAAATGCCAATGATGGACAACCCCAGCGCGCGGACTTCCGCATCCCGCAACCGGGTGACGATAAAGATCAGGCCGGCCAGGCAGAGGAATCCAACGATGCTCATGGAAAGGAAGGGCACCGGAATTTGCGTACCCTCTTCAGGGAGGTAGTGCTGCGCGGTGGCTTGCAGGGGTGCGGTCGAGTGCAGCACTTGCCAGAGGTACGGCGCCCAGGCGATGGCCGCGATGGCAAGCGATCCCACCGCGATGATGACTAGGCGCACGATGGGGCGCCACGTGCGCTCGTACAGCGCGGTGAAAATGGCGATCAGGCTGACCACAGTCAGCGCTGCCGCGCCGGTAAATAGGGTATAGAAAGTGGCGGAAATCCCGAGGTAGATAGCCACTGCGGCGGTAGATAGCCACGATCCCTTGAATGCGCGCGGGCTCAAAAACGCGATGGCGGGCATGCCCATGGCGATGACGGCAGAGTACGGCTCTTCTGCCGCGATGGTCAGCGTGATGGCGGTGGTGGTAAGCGCAATAGCGGTTCCCACCGGCAGGGATTTAGTGAGGTGCTGCCAGATGGGAACGAGGATGCAGCCTGCTACCGCGATGGAGATCAGGCCCCAAGGCTGGTAAACCTCCCAGCCGGGAATGCCCAATATGGAGCCGAGGCGCCCGCCCAACCAGAACCAGCCCAGCGGGTAGAACGTGGGCATGTCTAGGTAGTTCATATCCGCATAGCCCATTTGATCCACCGAACGGGTAAGGAACTGGGTGCGGAATGCCTGGTCCACCTGCACGCCATCGAGCCAGAGGCGTGAGGCCGAAAGCGGAAGGCCGATAGACGCGAGGGTTAAAAGGGCCGGTGATAGGTAGGTCACCGCATACGTGACCCACGTGCGCCACCGCGGCCGAGAGAAAGTCTCCTTGTAATGGTCATAAATCCACCACGCGCTAAATCCACCCGCTAGCGCCAAGGTGATGACAACGCCGACGGTAGATAGCGCGCGGGTGACCATGGAGGTACTAAAGGACGGCAGGGATACCGCCTTGAAGGCATACCAACCAAGGAGGGTGACGGCGCCGCCGCCCAAGGCGGCAAAGAGGATACCCAGCAGGGTAGAGCGGTGGGGTAGCGCATCTGCGTGATACGCGGTGGTGCGTTTCTTCTCGCTCACTGGAGCTGCTTGGGAAGGCATAGCTGGGCTTGTCATGCCCTTTAGTTTCGCATACCTTAATCACTCTTCTGGGATTGGGCGCGGTGTGAGCTGTGGCCTATTAGCTAATAAAGCGCAGGGCGAAGGGCCTTTTAGGGCCCTGCGTACCGCAGGGCACAGGGGCAACGGTTAGAACGGCAGCTTGCGGAAGATGGGCTGCGGAATGAACTTGAATGCCAGCGAGACGTACTTGAACAGCGGGTGGACGTAGATGGACTGCTTGCCATCCAGTACCGCTTGCACGGTGGCCTTGGCCACGTCAGAGACATTAACGGTCAGCGGGGCATCGCCGGCCTCGGCCGACATCTTGGTGCGAACCTGTCCCGGGCGGACGACGAGCACGTTGGCACCGGAGCCGCGCAGTGCTTCATCCAAGTTGATGTAGAAACCGTCCACGCCGGCCTTGGAGGCGCCGTAGACAAAGTTGGAGCGGCGCACGCGCATGCCGGCCACCGAGGACATCGCCACGATGGTGCCGTGGCCTTGATTCCTGAACTTTTCACCCAACAGCACGCCGACGGAGACCGGTGCGGTGTAGTTGGTCTGGGCAGAAGCCACGGCCTTGTCGTGGTTTTGCCACAGCTCTTCCTGGTCCCCCAGGGTGCCAAAGGCCACGATGGCGATATCGACATCGCCGCGCTCCCAGGCCTTCTCGATGACCGCCGGGTGCGAGTCAAAGTCGGTGGCATCAAAGTCCACCACCTCGACATCCGCGCCGCGGGCCTTTAGGTCAGCCTGCGCCTTTTCGATGCGCGGGGACTGGGCGCGGGCAGCCAGGGTGATCTTGGCAGGGCCGCGCTCGAGGAATTCGGCGACGACGCCGAGGCCGATTTCAGAGGTACCGCCCAAAAGCAGGATGTGCTGGGCTTGGCCTACTGCATTAAGCATGGTTTAAAAAATCTCCTTCATGAGGGTGGTTATGAGTCCAGTGATTAGTGCAGCTCGAGGCGGCGGGACATATCGGAGGCAAAGACCCCGGTGGGGTCGATGTCATTGCGGGTCTTGAGCCAGCCTTCCAGGCCCGGGTACATCTTGTGGAAGTTCTCGGCAGAAGTGCGCGATTCCTTTGCCAAGTACAGGCGGCCGCCAAACTCCATGACGCGGCGATCCAGGTCATCGAGAAGCTCGCCCAAGCCCGGGCGGATGGGGAAGTCCACGCAGACGTTCCAGCCGGGCATCGGGTAGCTCAGCGGCGCCCGGTTGCCTTCGCCGAAGAGCTTGAATACGTTCAGCGCGGAGTAGTGGCCGGAGCGCTGGATATCGCGAATGATCTCCTTGAACGGCTCCACGGCCTCCGTGGGAACGACGAACTGGTACTGCAAAAAGCCCTTGGAACCGTAGCCGCGGTTCCACTCACCAATGAGATCGAGCGGCTGGTAGAACTGCGTCAAGTTCTTGACCTGGTTCTTCGCCGGCGCGCCCATGGTGTAGTAGGCCAAGCCCACAGCGGACAGGCTGAGCTTATTCAGCGTCCAGGACGGGAAGATATCCGGCACGGTCATCAGCTGCGGCGCGTTGAACTTCAGCGGATCCTTCGCCAGCTTGGGGGCCAATTCCTCGAGCTGCGCCAAGGTGGCCAGGGAGCCGCGGGAAATGGTGGAGCGGCCTAGCTTCGGCTCCGGGGAGATGACATCGAACCAGGCAGAGGAGTAGGTGTAATTGTGCTCCGACCCATCCGAGTGGAAGGCAATGGTTTCTTCCAGGTTATCGGTGCGATCCGTATCCGCGATGAAGTAGGCGGTCTCCGTCTTAGTCATGCGGATGGTGGCGCGCAGGACGATGCCGGTAAGGCCCATGCCGCCGATGGTGGCCCAGAAGAGGTCACCGCTCGGGTCATCGTCGCTGCCTTCTGGGGTGAGGTGGAGAACGCGGCCATCAGCAACGAGCAGCTCGATGGAGACCACGTGGTTGCCAAAGGATCCGGCGGAGTGGTGGTTCTTGCCGTGGATATCGGGGCCGATGGCGCCGCCGATGGTGACCTGGCGGGTGCCCGGCAGGACTGGAACCCACAGGCCATAGGGCAGCGCAGCCTTCATGAGTTGGTCAAGGGTGACGCCACCATCGACATCGACAAGCGCGGACTCCGGGTCAATGGAGTGGATCTTGTTGAGCTTTTGCATGTCGATGACCAGGCCGCCGCCATTTTGGGCGGGGTCACCATAGGAGCGTCCCATGCCGCGCGCGATGACGCCGCGGCGCAGGTGGGCGGGCTTGTCCGAGTTATCGTCCGCGACCTGTGCCACTGCATTCTTGATGACGTCCACGTCTTCCGTGGACAGCACATGGGCGGTCGTGGGGGCGGTGCGGCCCCAGCCGTGCAGGGACTTTTCGGTGGTATGTAGTTCCATCTCTTACTCTTTGCTCGACGGATTGTATCGATGTACCAGCCTACCTAGCTCATAGTGCAGTGGTTGGAGTGACGTTCGTGATATTTAAAACATCGTGGGCACACGGACTGCCTCGAATGCGGCGCTTTAGAGGTCCATGATCTCGCGGATTTCTTCCGGCAGCTCTGCTTGGGACTCAATCGTGGGCCCTTCGTAAGTGCCTAAAATCTCGTACACGCGGCGCCGCGAAGTGGAATCCAAAATCGGCATTTCCTCTGCCATGAGGCGCGTCATAAAGGGGCTGAGCGGCAGATTGGTGTGCTCTGTTGCTTCAAAGTGCCCGTTGCGCTTATCGTCCTCGGCCCGCTCATCCTGAGCGGCTTGCTGGGCGGGGGTCATATGCTCTGTCTTTTCCGAGTACATGCGCAATAGCTTACCGCCGCTTAGAGTGGTCGCTATGACAAATAACCGCGAAGCAGCAGAAGAATCCCGCGATAATTACGCCCTCGATGACACCTTGGCAGGCCGCATCACCCAAGCGGCCGCACAGGGCATCGTCACCTCTTACCCGGACTGGATTAAATCCAAAAAGGGCCTTATCACCACCTACGTTTTGTCCACGATTGGTTTTGGCGCATTGGTGGCCTATACCAACGCCCAGGCCGAAGAGGACGGCGATGAACCGCGTTCCCCACAGGATTTTGCGGATAAGGGCCTCAAACTCTGGGCCATTTTGGCAGCGCTGCTTATCCTGGTGGGGCTTGCTCTATGGGCCAATGTCGCCGTGTCCCGCAAGGCGGTGTCTTTCCTGCGCAAGCGCGGTGCCAAGCGCCCGTGGACACTGTTGGGAGCAATCGGAGCGGCGGCTACGTTTATTATCAGCGAGCTAGAAGCACGCGATATAGAAAAACTGGCTTCTTAAAATTTGCGTATGGTGGGGCCCATGAACGCAGGGGTCACCGATATTGCACAGGCACGGGCTCGCCGTGCCGACCCGCTGCTGTCGCTCAAGCGGGAACCGCTCACCGTCATCTGCCAAGCCGCCAATATCCGTGCGGATGGGGAAGTCCACCGTCAAATCGGTTTTAGCGATGCACTTACCTTGCACGAGCTGCAGAAAGTACTGCACATCTGTTTTGGTCTGCCGGATGAAAACTCCCCGTGGCACTTTTACGAGCACAGCGATGCCCGCGGCCCACGCCTTGACCCAGAGCGCCAGGCATCCGAATTTCTCTGGCGCGAAGGTGACCAGATCGATTTTGTGTGGGGCCTCTGGGACTTTGAGCTGGTGGTCGCGGAAATCTATCCACGCGATAATGGCACCCCCAACGCACTGTGCGTAGGAGGCTCGGGCAATCTCTTTGCGCCCTTTGAGCTTACCGCCGTGAACCGGGAATTGACCGGTGAAAAGATCACCGATGAAGTCTTGGCAAAGGTTAAGCCGCAGGTAAGGGCGTTAATCGAACGCACTAAGCTTTATGACTTTGTTCCCCTCTTACAAGCCATGGACCTAAACCGCGGAAGTGACCTGGCGGCGGCCACCGCCGAGGCACTGGCCAGCCTGCCGCGCGAGGTCACCAATGAGGGCAAAGATGCCTTTTGGTCCATGGCCTTGGCTCTATCCTGCATGGGCGGTGACGAGCTAACCGATTCCGTGGTGGAAACCACCATGGATGCCTTGGGCTGGGTCAACGATGATGGCAATACCTTGAAAGGCGCGGAGATTCGCGCGCTGTGCGATGCCTCCTTGGACCAGCTATCCCAGATTGGTGCCTACGGCAAGGACGCCGCCGCGCCGGTGTACCGCCTAGACATGTACCGCGCGCTGCTGCGCGGGTAAGCTAACTGCCTGTGACTAATCCACTTGAAGATGCTGCAGAAGTAAAGCGCCCCTCCAGCTCTTTGAAGCAGCAGCTGGTGCGATTTATTGCGGTAGGCGTCTTTGCCGCCGTCATTGACTATGGGTTGACGCTGTTATTGACCCATTTAGGTCTGCACCGCTCTGGGGCGAAGGCGATTGGTTGGGTCTTTGGCACCATCGCTGCCTACCTGGCCAATGCGCGCTGGACCTTTGGCACAAAGGTTTCCGGCCGCACGGCCGCGACCGTGGGCGTGTTATACGTATCCACCTTTGCCGTGCAGAATTTCTTGTACTGGGTGCTCAATGAGCCGCTCATTTCCTTAGGCTTTGAGGGCGCGGTGAAAGACACCATCGCCTTCGTCATTGCCCAAGGCGTGGCGACGGTGACCAACTTTGCCATCCAGCGGGTCTTTATCTTTAAAGAAAAGTAGGCACGCGGCGCCTTAGGAGCGATTTCCGGGGCGGCGGAAATCCTCGCGGCGCCCGCGGTTGTGCAGCTTCAACCACTCCAAGAAGCCGGCCGGATCGTGGCGTTGGACCAGGAAGAACCAGCCAAAGCGGGCAAATTCCTGGGGCAAGAGCTTCCGCATGCCGCGCTGCCACAGCAGGTAGCCGCGGTTGCGGTAGGTGAAAAAGCGCTTGAACTCGCCTTCTGGGTACTGGGTATGCATCTTGCCGCCCAAGATGGGCTTGAACTCATCCGAGCCATCTGGGTGGAGGTAGCTGGTGGTCAAGGCGGTGCCGAAGGACAGCCCGGAGTTGACCAAGCGGCGGTGGTAATCCACCTCATCGCCGCGGATGAAGAGGCGATAATCCGGCACGCCGATGGTCTGCATTGCCGCGGCGGAAATCAGGGCGCCATTAAACAGGGAAGCGATCCCGGGCAGGAAGTCTCCTTCCAGCTCCTCCATGCGGCGGCGCCACACGAGCCCTTGGCGCAGCGGGAAGGCAAGGCGACCGGGATCGTTGATATTGCACACGGCAGGTGAGACTTCGTGCAGGTTATTATTTCCTGCCACGCGGTAGAGCTCTTCTAATACGCCGTAATCGGCAGGGCGGCCATCATCATCGGCGCACCATACGGCATCGGCACCCAGTGATAGCGCGGTGAGAAAACCTAGAGCGAAACCGCCCGCACCACCTAGGTTGGTCTTGGACGGCACGTAGACCGCGCGGTCGCCTGCCAGGGATTCCACCACGTCACGGACCGCATCCTCAGCGCCATTATCCACCACGATGACCCATTGCACGGGGTGGGTTTGGTTGACTACCTTTTCGAGCGAGGCGCGCAGCAATTCCGCACGCTGGTGGGTGACAATGACGGCAGCGGTGGTACCGGTGGAATCAAGGGTGGCAGTCATGCGTTCCATCTTGCCACCGGGGGATGGATCTGCTGCGGATAAACACTCCGCGTGGGCTAAGCTGACTTCCTATGGACAGCATGTGGCCACCGTTTGGGCTGACGATTCGCGCGAGCGATACTACCCACCCTGGCGTGGAACTGCGCGTGATGCGCGATGAGGATATTGCGGCAATCGCCGGTGTGGCGCCAGAGGATATCTACGGCGCAGACATTCCGGATTACGCCTTTCCGTGGTTATTCAATCCCAGGATGAATACGCCTGCAGCGGCGGCCCAGTTCCGGTGGACCAATCGGGCGCAGCTGCGCCCAGAAAAGTGGTCCTTGGACTTCATCGTGCGCGACGCTCACTCGGGAGAAATCCTGGGCACCATCGATGCGCGGGCGGAGGACTTCGCTACGACGCGAGAAATCGCGACCGGTTCCTGGGTCTTTCACCGGTTCCAAGGCCAGGGAGTGGGCACGCTCATCCGGCACGCGGTGGTGTCTTTTGGCCTCGATTACCTGGGCGCGCAGGTGATGAGCACGAGTTGGGTGGCGCACAATGAGGCCTCGGCGCGGGTGAGCCAGAAGCTGGGCTACCAGGTGGTTTCTGAAGGAGAAGAGAAGGCGGGGCCGCAGAATAGTTCGCAGCGGCACGTGACTGCGCGCGTGGCAGCCCCCAATTACAAGCGCCCGGATGACCTGCACGTGGAGGTCTCTGGGCTGAGCCAGCAGCTGCTGGGGATGCTGCGCTAGCTCCTACTCGGCAGCGTCTTCGCCCTCAAAGCGCTGGCGCAGATCGCGCACGTATTCGCCTACTTCTGGGCCCTCGTACTGGCCCACGACGTCCGATACCTCGCCCACTGAGCGGATTTCGCCGTGATCGATCCACAGCGCGGTATTGCACAGCTGCGCCAAAAAGTCATTGGAGTGGGAGGCAAAGACCAAGATGCCGGAGCGCTTGACCAGCTCTTGCAGGCGCACGCGGGCCTTGGCCATAAAGGCTGCGTCGACGGCGCCGATGCCCTCATCCAGCAGCAGGATTTCCGGCTCAATGGAGGTCACCACGCCAAGTGCTAGGCGCACGCGCATACCGGTGGAGTAGGTGCGCAGGGGCATGGACAAGTAATCGCCCAGCTCGGAGAACTCTGCGATTTCATCCATCTTGTTTTTCATTTGCTTGATGGATTGGCCCAAAAACAGCCCGCGGATTATGATGTTGTCATAACCGGATACCTCTGGGTCCATGCCCACGCCCAAGTCAAAGACGGGGGCGACGCGCCCGCGGACATCGGCGGAGCCGCGCGTGGGCTCGTAGATGCCGGAGAGCAGACGTAACAGGGTGGACTTGCCGGCGCCATTGTGGCCGACGAGCCCGACGCGATCGCCTTCCCGCAGGTGCAGGTTAATATCCCGTAGCGCCTCGACCACCACGGTGTTGTGGTCATTTTTCCCAATGGCACCGCCCGCGGTAGAAAGCATGGCCTTTTTTAGGGAGCGGGATTTGGCATCAAAGATGGGAAAGTCCACGCACGCGTTATACGTATCAATTGAGACCATCAGTTTTTATCCTTTCAACGAGCCTCATGGTGGGGTGGGAGTAAAGGAAGGGAGGCTATACCCAGTAGCTCACGCGGAAACGCCACTTGCGCATGACGAGCCCGGCGATGAACAAGCCGATTGCGGTGCAGCCGATGACGATCCACCAGTGGTAGGCAGCAACGGGCTCACCAATCATTGGGGCGCGCACGATTTCCAGATAGTGATACAGCGGGTTGATTTCCGCGATGCGGGCGCGGTCCGCCACCGCACCGCCTTGGTCCTTGAGCGTATTGGTCATCCACACAATCGGGGTGACGTAGAACAATAGCTGCGTCAAGGCATCGAGCAGTGGGGCGACATCGCGAAAGCGCGTGGCGATGATGCCAAAGAACATGGTGACCCACACGCCGTTAATAAGCAGGAGCAGCAGCCCGGGGATAAAGAGGAAGAATTCCCAGCCCAAGTTGCGCGGGAAGATCATGATTAGCAAGAGCCAGATGATGAGGTTATGGCCCAAAAACAGGGTTTGGCGCCACACCAGCCGGTACACGTGCACCGAAAGCGGGGCGGGAAGCTGCTTAATCAGTCCCTCATTATCAATAAAGACCGTGGACCCTTCCTTAATGCAGCCCGAAATAAAGGTCCACATAATAAGGCCCACGGTGACGTGGGGAAGGAATTCCGCGACGGGAATCTGGAAAAGCATGGAATACAGTAGGCCCAAGGCAAGCGCCATCACACCGGTGGCGATGGTGATCCAGAATGGGCCGAGGACGGAGCGGCGGTAGCGCTGCTTGATATCTTGCAGGCCCAGCTTGAACCACAGCTCACGCTGCTGTGCACCCCGCATAAGGTCTGCGAAAGCAGCCTTGAGGGTCATGGACTGGGACGCTGGGATAGCCTCGCCTTCTGGCTGGGAGGTCATGCGGGCGATATCAGCGCGCAGTTGATTGTTATCTTGCACGCCCAACACCCTAGCGCGCGTGCTGGGCAAACAGTGAACTACACGCCGCTAGCCTGGGAAAACAGTGATGCCCAGGGAAAATTCAGATTTGGGAAACTGAAGCCAAACGCGTATACAGTAGGGAATCGACCGCCATGTAGTGGCAGTTGTTCAGTGCGATGAAGAAGGGGACCTAATGCCAGCAGCTTCGGCACACTATGACGTCTTTAGTGCGCGAGGTTTGTACACCGGACTATCTGATGGCTGGACATACCTCAATGCGCACGCGGTGCCCCAAATTTCGGAGCGCGTGACCTCCGGCGTTGCCCGGTCTTTCCGGATGGCGACGGCGGTAGCGACGCAAGAGGGACCAGGCGGCGCCCACTCGGCCGCGCCCGAGCCGGGCCGGTTGGCAGGCGATGGCAACTATGCAGCAGCGCGCATGGCCATTGCGGATCTCACCGCTTCCAAGGCAGACCGTGTGGTCCTTGGCCCATCCCTGCCCGTGCTGTACCAATCCCTGTCGCGTGCGGCACGCCCACTATTGGGCAGCAATTCCTCGGTGGTGCTGTCCAAGCTGGATCCTCCCACGCTGTATTCCGCTTTTTCTGACGTGCGCGCCGATATCCGCTGGGCGCAGCCGGACCTTGGCACCGGCGAATTGCCGGGATTCCAGTTCGCAGAGCTTGTCGATGGCTCTACAAGGCTCGTTTCCTTTTCCGCCGCGCATGAGCTTTTGGGCACGGTATCCCCAGCTGAGGAGATCATTGACACGGTGCGGGGGCGTTCACGCGCCTGGACGCTTCTCGATGTCTCCGCTATCGCCCCCTACCGCCCCATCCGCTTCGATGAGCTTGGCACGGATATTATCGGCATCGATATCGGGCTGCTTGGCGGGCCGCAGATGGCTGCCTTGGTCTTTCGCGATACGCGCATGCTTCGCCGCCTGGATGCCCTCAACCCCGTCTATTCCAAGGAAGACGGACGCAAGCTAGAGACCCCCGTGTCCTCTGGTTTGGCCGGCGGCGTGGGGCCGCTGGTGGATCACCTAGCGGCCCTAGCCGGTGGGGATAAGGGATCGCGCCGGGTGCGGTTGCATAAGTCCATGACCGCCTTGAGTGCTTACCTCGAGGACTTGCGCGCGGATCTTTATGCTTTCTTAAGCACCCTGCCTGCCGTACATATTTTGGGCGTGACCGGGGAAGCCGCCGCCGGAGCCTCCGATGATCGCTTGCCCCGCTTGACCTTTGCGGTCAACGGCGTTCCCGCAGAGACGGTGTACAAGCGCCTCTTTGATAATGGGCTTGTCACCACGTTGGCCCCGCAAACACCGCTGCTGACGGAAATGGGCGTGGAAGAGATCGGTGGTGCCGTCACCGTGGCACTGGGGCCGTTTAATACGTACCACGATATCGAGCACCTCGTTCGCGTCGTTGCCTCGCTCGCCTAAATAGGGTGCGCTGGGAAACTACACCGTGAGAACCAGCGTGCCCGTGACCTCGCCGCTGTCGAGGGCTTCGTGGGCTTGGGCGGCATCGGCAAGCGGGTACGTGCCATGCAGCGCGTGCTTCACGCGGCCATCTTCCAGCATGGGCCACACATTTTTGATGGTGCCGGCGACGATCTCCGCCTTATCGTCCAAGTCACGCGCGCGCAGCGTCGTGCCCTGAATGGTCAGGCGCTTCGGCAGCATGGGGGCCAAATTGATATCCGCCTTGGTGCCGCCCTGCATGCCGATGATGATGAGCTTGCCGTCCTTGGCCAGGCACTTCATGTTCTTTTCCAGGTACTTTGCGCCGATGATATCCAGGATGACATCGCAGCTGCCCTTGAGCTTATCGACGAAGTCCTGCTCCTTGTAGTTGATGAGAATATCCGCGCCAAGCTCGCGGCAGCGCTCTAGCTTTTCCTGCGATCCGGCGGTAACAGCCACCTCAGCGCCCAGCGCCTTTGCTACCTGGATGGCAAAGGTGCCGATGCCGCCGCCACCGCCGTGGATGAGCAGGCGCTGGCCCTCGTGCAGGCCCGCCTCGATGCCCAGGTTGGACCACACGGTGCAGCCGACCTCAACCACGGCCGCGGTTTCTTCCAGGCTAAATCCCTTGGGCAGCGGAAGCAGCTGACCCTGCGGGACCGCGACATATTCCGCATAGCCGCCGCCTGCAAGCAAACAGCCGACCTCGGTGCCGGCTTCCCAATCCGTATCGCCGGCATCCTCAATCACGCCGGCGGCCTCCAGCCCAATTATTTCCGATGCCCCTGGTGGCGGCGGGTACGCGCCCATCGTCTGCAGAATATCGCCGCGGTTGACGCCCGCCGCCTTTACCTTCACCAAGACCTCCCCGGATCGCAGCTCAGGAACGTCTACGTCCTGCAGCTCTAGCGACCGTGGGGTATCAGGATCGGTCTGGACGATTGCCTTCATCTGTGTAGCACTCATACCGCCAATCTAATGGAGGAGGTGTGGTGTGCGCCACGTCCATTTTCTCGTGGGGTAATGTGATTCGCGCGGGACCGTTTAGTAAGCTAACCAAGTTGCCTCTTCGGCACGATGGAGACGTGGCAGAGCGGCCGAATGCACCGGTCTTGAAAACCGGCGAGGTTTATTCCTCCGCGGGTTCAAATCCCGCCGTCTCCGCAGAGAGCATTTCCCCTAGTCCCAGCTGACTAGGGGTTTTGTCTTGTCTGTACGGCTCATCCTTTTCTAGGACGCCCTTTTCTAGGACGGGAAAATTGAAGAACCCTTTTCCTGCTACCCCACAATCATCTTTGAATCTAAAATTTATTGCGCGAAAGTTTTAATAAGAAAGAAAATGTAACGCAGGTTGTTTATGCCCTAGGACGATTGTTTTCTAACAAATCTATAAACTGTCTACTCGAAAGTTGCACATCACCGCACCTAACCACATACAATGATCAGTGCGCGCGGAAACGCGTATAGGAATTTTCCAACCTCGAAAGGAATTCTGAAATGATTCTTGATCTTGTATCCAACGTACAGGAAGCAGCACACTCCGCAGTCTCCACCGGCTGGGACGCTCTTGAGCAGGCAAGCCTGTTCTTCCGTCAGGTGCCTTACCTGGTTCCGGACGCTGTTAACGAGTTTAACCGCTCCATCCTCGGCTTCTAAGATTTAAGAAGCGAGAAAATAAATCCCCGAGGTCATTTGGTCTCGGGGTTTATTCATGCGCTGACCCATCCTGATTTCTAGCGATGATGGTAAACCTGATATGCATTAGAAATTTGTCTGGAATCAGAACGGAGCCCCCTACTTCCTTTCCAAAAGTGACCCACAACAAGATGATAGTTGGCTAGCTTCTGGTTCCCGCCAGGTTGCCGAATTCTCATTTTTACCTCCATTGGCGCGAATCCAGCCGCCCTAGCACTGTATGCTGCGCTTATGCCTAATTCTCTCACCTCTCCTTGCGCGATCCTGGCCGTGACTGCTGTCGCTTTTGTTTCCGGTTGCTCTAATTCCGATGAACCTAATAAGGCCGATAGCGAGCCGAATTTCACCGGATCTAGCGCGACCTCCGAGGTCAGCGAAGAATCCTCCAGTTCAAACACGGATGATGAAGGTGCTGGAGCCTCAGATTCCGCGAAGGAGCCGAGCACTGCGACAGTGACGGAAAAGGCCCAGAAATCTGCGACTTCAGGGGAAAATAAGATCATCCCAGTGGAAGACTTGTACTCCTTGTGGGTACCAGCGTTGTGTGAGCATGACGCCGGCACGTTGGTGGATGGGACTTTGCCCGAGCACTTAAAGACTGGATATCCCAATGCTGCCGCCGGGCTAAAGCTCAACAAGGATGGAACCCCTAAGGGTGCTTACGCCGATATCAACGGTGATGGCAAAGATGAAGCCGTTATTACCTATGTCTGCGATCAAGGCGGCGTGGCCTGGCCGGATAACTTGCTCATTTATGACAATGACCTGAATTACATTACCCAGGTAGAAGACTGGACCCGTAATGGCATGGAGCCAGCACGCAGGCATATTAATCAGCTGGAGTGGACCGACGATACCGTGACAGTAACGTGGCGTGCCTATGGGGAAGGCGAATCGGGTGCTGTGGCCACGCAGGAACTGACGGGAAACCTCACCTTAGATGGCGACAAAGCGAACCTAGAGATGACAGGGCACCGGAAGACCTCTTAGATCAGTGGGATTCTGCTGTGGCATTTCATACCGGGGGATGACGCGCCTAGTGCGGCGCAGACTTAATCTTGGAAATGTACAGGGCAAGTCAGGTATCGATGCGGTGCTGGCTTTGTCCCAGAGATAAAAATGCTCGACGAAAGGACGTCATGAATACCTCGGAACTTTATGTAGCAGCAGCGGAATCTACTAACTCTAATGACACGTGGTGGTTCCTTGGGTTCCTTCCCATTATTTTGCTCGTCGCGTTCTGGATTGCGGCGGTTATTTCTATTATCGCTTCTGGGTACACGATTGCGGCCAAGATACTCTTTATCGCCGCTACCTTCGCCCTTCCTTTCTTGGGGCCGCTGATCTGGTTCGTCTTTGTTCGCGGCAAGGAAGACAAATACGGAAGGCCATAGGCACCCCACACTGTTTGGCGAGGCTAGGACAAATCGTGCTGTTCCAACCACGCGTTAATGCCGCCGCGCAGTGAAACAACGTGCTCGTAGCCGCGGCCGCGCAATGCGTGGACGGCTTGCGCGGAGCGGATGCCGCTAGCGCAGTAGATAACAGCGGCATCGCCCTGGCCGATGTCCGGGTTTTCGCCGGCGAGGATGCGGTCGAGGGGCAGATGCGTTGAATCGGGGATGGTGGCGCGGGCGCGCTCGGCGTCGGTGCGGACATCGATAAGCGGGGCGTGCGCGGGGATCTCGCGGACCTCGGGGGCATCGGCTGGCTGAGTAGGCTGCGCGCCGGTAGGGCGGATGGGGATATACTCCCAGGTCCCAGATAGCGCCTCAAAGTAACCGAGCATGCCAATGAGCGGGGTGCCGACGCCGGTAATGATCTTCAAAGCCTCCAAGGCCATCGCAGAACCCACCGTGCCGACGATGGGGCCCAGAACGCCGGCTTGGGAGCACGAGGGAACCTCGCCTGGGGCAGGGGCGGTGGGGAAGACATCCTCGTACACAGGGCCCTTGCCGGACCAAAAGACGCTCATCTGCGCATCAAAGCCCAGGATAGAGGCCCAAATGTGTGGAATGCCCAGGCTATGGGCGGCCCACGAGCACAGGTAGCGGGCGTCGAAGTTATCCGTCCCATCGAGGATCACGTCGCAGCCGCGCAGCTGATCGAGGGCGGTTGCGGATTCCAGGCGGCCGTGGCAGATGAGCTCCACCTCAGGGTTGAGAGCCCGCACCGCTGCTGCGGCCGATTCGGTCTTTGCGGTGCCAATGGAGGCGGTGGTGTGAATGACCTGCCGGTGGAGGTTGGAGGGGGAGACGAGGTCGTCATCGAAAAGCGAGATGCGGCCCACCCCGGCTCCTGCCAGGTAGAGCAGCGCCGGTGAGCCAAGCCCGCCCGCGCCGATGACCGCGACGTGGGAGTCAGCCAATTTCTGCTGGCCCTTATCACCCCACAGGGCCTCCTGGCGGGCATAGCGTGTGCTCATTCGAGGCCCACCCAGTTGATGGAGCCATCGCCGTGGCTTTGTTCCTTCCAAATGGGCACCTCGGCCTTGACTCGATCGGCACAGGACTCCGCGGCGCGGAAGGCATCGCCGCGGTGGGCAGAGGCGGCGACGACGGTAAAGGCCAGATCGCCCACCTGTAGATCGCCGGTGCGGTGGGCCGACCACAAGCGCACGGGGTGCTGGCCTGCTACTTCATCGACAATCTCGCGCAGCTTTTCTGGGGCGCTAGGGTGTGCGGAGTAAGACAGCTGAGTGACATCGGGCCGGCCGCCATCGTGATCGCGCACGATGCCCTCGAACGTGACCACCGCGCCCATGGCTGAGGTGGTGACCTCTGCTTTGGCGGCGGCAAGGAGGGACTCGAGGGGCTGCTCGGTCAGCATGGCGCCGACAGTGAGCCCAGTCTGCGCGGCGACATAAGAAGGATCAGTGCTCATGTTTTCCTTCTAACATATCGACGATGTGGACGATTAAATCCTCTAGCACGGCGCAACCATCTTTGACCCCGCCGGTAGAACCGGGCAGGGTCATGGCAAAGGTGGTGTCATTGACGCCTGCGACCGCGCGCGATGCCACTGCGGTGGGGATAGTCTCCAAGCCTTTATTCCAAAAGGCCATGGCGATGCCGGGAAGCTCCCGCGTGAGATGGGGCTGTACGGCATCGACGGTGAGATCGTCTGGAGTCAGGCCGGTCCCGCCGGAGGTGAGGATGACCGAAGGCTTTTCGGCGAAGGCCTGGTTCACCGCTGCGGCGATATCGGCATCAGGAACCACGCGGGCATTGGGGCAGTCGAAGCCCTTGCGGCGCAAGAAATCTACCGCGATGGGGCCCGAACGATCCTCGTAGACCCCGGCGGCGGCGCGGGTGGAGGCGACTAAAACAATGGCGGTGCGAGCAGAACTCATAGGGGATAGACCTTTACTTCTTCTCCTGCATTGAGGCTCTTACCGGCAGGAATGCGGATGAGGTGGGTGGCATTGGCGGCTTGGGCCAGCAGGTGAGAGCTAGCACCGCCAGTAACGTGGGCTTGCGCATCGGCGTACCCGCGGCGGAATTGATCCTTGTGGGGCAGCCCCTCGATGGCGTGCGCGATTGGTACGCGATATGCCGCGGGTGCCCAGCCCAGGGTGGGGGCGACAAAGAGGCGGAAGCTCACCATGGTGGAAATCGGATTGCCGGGCAAGCAGATGACCGGGGTGCCATGGAAACTGGCGATGCCCTGCGGCCCGCCGGGCTGCTGATCCACGTGGCCAAACCAGCCGGTGAGCACCTGCCGGATGACCTCGTATTTGCCCGCAGAAATACCGCCGGAGGTGACGATGGCATCGGGGCGGTGGAGCTTAGTGGCCTCCTCCAGCGCGCGGGTGAGCACCTCCGGATCATCATCGGTGGTGACATAACCGGCGACCTCAATGCCGGCGCGGTGGGCCATAGCAGAGATGAGCGGTGCATTGGCATCGGGAATAGCAGCTATACCCGTACCAATTTCCGCGCCGCCGGTGCACACGAGGATGCGGGCGGGGCGGTAAACGGTGACCTCCTCGATGCCCTGGGAGGCCAGCGCGGCCAAGCGCACCGGGGTGAGCTTATCGCCCTTGGCGGCCAGGAGAGCGCCCTGCTCGAGGTCCGTGCCCGTCCCGCGGATGAATTGGCCATTTTCAGTGGCCGGAACTGTAATGGTCTCGCCCGGCTGGAGGAACTCCTGCGGCTGGCACTTTTCAATCGGCACGATGGCTGCCGTGCCCTCCGGAACCTTGGCTCCGGTCATGATGGGGCTGGCGGCGCGCAAAGGGCCATCCAGCAGCTCGGCGGGATCCGCGCCTGCGGCGATGGTGGGGCCCACCTCATACGCACCGGCTTCGGTAGCAGGCAGCGCGTAGCCATCCATTTGGGAATTGCTAAAGCGCGGCGAGGGGAAGGTGGTATAGACATCGGAGGCAAGGACCATCTCCTGTGCCTGGCCCAAGGACCGGGATATGACTTCGCGCGGGCCGAGGGCAGCCGCGACCTCGTGCGCGTGGGTTTCGGGAGTGCGCATGGCGTCAAGTTTACCCGCGAGTTCGACACGTTCGAAGCCTGCGGGCATAGTAGGAAGCATGTTGACCGTTCACTATTTCGCCGCCGCTCGTGCCGCGGCTGGCGTAGCTTCGGAGCAGGTAAAAGCGCCCACCACCTTAGGCCAGCTCATAGAGCAGCTGGGCAAGGACCACACCGGCACTACGGAGGCCGGTATGAGCATGAAAGAGGTGCTGGGGCGCTGCAACTTTCTTATCGATGGCGCCGGCAACACTCAGGCGGACTCGCCGCTCATGGGCGTGACCCGCGTTGACGTGCTGCCGCCCTTCGCCGGGGGATAACCCGTTCCTTTAGACCGGCTCGCGCAGCGGGCTGGTAAAGAAATTGACCAAGCTGCTGACTAAGGACAAGACGATGGCGCCGAAGATTGCAGAGCCCCAGGAATTGACCACAAGGTGGCCAATTCCTAAGTCAAAGGTATTGAGCGTCCACTCCACGATCAGCAGGGCGGCGCCGTTGATGACGAGCGCGAATAGCCCTAGGGTAAGGCAGGTCAGCGGGGCGCCGATAAAACGCAGCACGGGCATGACCACCGCATTAATGATGATGAAAACAATGGCCACAGCAATGAAATTGCCCAGCTTATCCGGGGTGATATAAATCCCGGGGATAATGCCCACTACGACCCAGAGCGCAATCGCGATGGCGACTACATTGAGGGCAAAATTGGTCAACGAACGCATTTAGCCTCCTACGGTATCGTTCCACGCCTGCAGCAGGGCGTTAGTTTCTTCCTCGGTTGTAATAGTAATGCGTATGCCTTCGCTAAAGGCGCGAACGAGCACGCCGCGTGTGGCTAGGCGTGCGGCTAATTCCTGCGGCGTTCCTAGCCTTTCAATATTCGCCGCCGGCAGCCATACGTGGTTGGCTTCCGAGTGGGGAACGCCCCATTCTGCCAGTTCCTTTTCCACCCGTTGGCGCTGGTCACAGGTCTCTTCGGTGCGCTCGCGCAGCGAATCCTGCGCTGCTAGCGCGGCGCGGGCACCGGCCTGGGCCACGGCGTTGATGGAAAACGGAATCGCTACCTTATTCAGCGCCGCGATGACGTATTCTGGACCATAGGCATAGCCCACGCGCACGCCGGCCAAACCATAGGCCTTGGAGAAGGTCCGTAGGAAAACCACATTGGGATAGGAACCAAAAAGCTCGGTGCCCAGCGGGGTATCGGCATTCCGGTTGTATTCGATATAGGCCTCATCGAGGGCAACGAGGACATCGCTTGGCACCGCGTCCATAAATTCGGCGAACTCCGCCTTAGTCACGGTGGTGCCGGAAGGATTATTCGGATTACAGACGAAAATTAGGCGCGTATCCGCGGTAATCTTCTCCGCCATCGCGGCCAAATCCACGCGCTGGTCCGCATCGAGCGGAACCGGAATGGGGCGTGCACCCACCACCTGGGCAAAGATGGGATAAGCCTCGAAGGAACGCCACGGGAAGATCACTTCCTCACCGGGCGTGGTGGTGATCTGTACCAATTGCTGGCACAGCGCGGAAGAACCCGTGCCCACCGCAACCTGGTCAAAGCTCACGCCTAAGTGCTCGGCCAGATCCTCACGCAACTCGGTGGCCGCGATATCCGGATAGCGATTGGCCTCGGCAGCGGCGCGGGCCATAGCCTCGGCTGCCTCAGGCAGCGGTGGTTGCGTTGCCTCATTAGAAGACAACTTGAGGGCATCATCGTGGCGCGCGCCGGGCACGTAGCCGGGGATGGCGCGTAAGTCGGAGCGAATCATGGCTACCACTCTAGGTCGTCTCTCCTGCGCGCGTGGAAGAAAACCGGGGACAAAACCAGGGGGTTAGTTTGGCCGTGGAGCATGCGGCAGGTATTGTCTTTTACGGTTCTTTCTGAACTTGGAGATGTGCCAGAGCGGCCGAATGGGGCTCCCTGCTAAGGAGTTGACCCTTCTGGGGTCCGGAGGTTCGAATCCTCTCATCTCCGCCACACAAATCCCGGGCGAATGCGCTCGGGATTTCGTCGTATTCTCGGCTTAAACGACAGGCCTAAACGGCGGGTTAGACGACAAAATGTGGTGGCCACCAAGCAAAATCCAGGCCCTTATTCTGCACGCGGGATACGAGTATTCTCCGCGGGCACTTTTGGAACTCAAGGAGGTTTCTTCAAAAAAGGAGAAACTCCAAATGAGGTGAATTTTTATCGTGAATAATGGAGCTATGGATAAAGCGCAGAAGATAAAAAACGGAGTTTTGCTCGCTTTAGCAGTTGCCTATTTAGTGGTACTTGTTTTGTGGCTGACCGATGTAATAGGCATCGGCTTAGTGACCATCTTCATTGTTGTTCTGACTGCTGCTTCTGTGGGAGTGCGTATGGGGGCGGAGTATGCAGGGCATCAGTCGAAATAAGTAGTACACCGCACCCCGTTGGCCCCAGGGGGTGACTGTTACGTCATCGCTGGTTCACGATTCTGCCCTGGCTCAGGTGGCGGGGTGTAGGCGTGGCGCCCTTTGTCGATGCGCGGGCTTGACCACTTTAAAGCGCCGGAAAAACCTCGTTGCGCAGGAGATCGGCCAGCTCGCACTGCGGGTCGGCGGGATCGATCCAGGCGGTTTCGGCGATTTCGGCTGCGGCGTGGGCGATGACGGGGCGCGGGTAGGTAAAGATATGCCCGCGGACGGTCTGGCCCGGTTCGTTGGCGGCGGGTGCAGTGAAGGTGCCGAGCTCGGTAAGTTCAGGTAGGCGTACCTGCACGCCGATTTCTTCTTCCACCTCGCGCGCAGCGGCCTGGACAGGGCTTTCGCCTTCTTCTAGTTTGCCGCCAGGCAGCTGGAACTTTGTGGATGAGGCCTTGCGTACGCCAAGCACGTGGCCAAAGGAATTGCGGAAAACGATGGCTGCGACTTCAATCATGGCCCCGATCATAACGAGGCGGCCGGGGCCGGCGGGTAGGGGCGCGGGCTTATCGCGCCAAGAATGTGCATTGAATATAAGGTAGGAAGACATGAGCGATTCGAGGTTTCCCCGCTCGGTATTTGGGGTAGGAAGCGATCCTGATCCGCGCTTTACGCTGGCGAATGAGCGCACCTTCCTCGCTTGGATTCGCACCTCGCTCGCGCTGATTGCCGGGGGAGTGGCCTTGGAAGCTTTCGATGTGCCGCTGCCGGCGACGCTGCGCGCGGTGGTCTCCGCATTCATGCTGGTGGTGGCGATTGTGCTGCCGGTAGTCGCGTGGGTGCAATGGAAGCGGGCCGAGCGCGCCTTGCGGCAACAGCGCCCGTTGCCCTTTAGCATCGCCATCCCGGTGCTGGTAGGCACCATCGTCGTTATCGCGGCTGTGTTGCTGGTAGGCGAGTTGCTTGCCTAGCCCGCAGCCACCTGGGGAGCTCTTTGACCCCGGCTTGCAGCCCGAGCGCACCCGCCTATCGTGGCAGCGCACCATCCTCGCGCTGGCGGTGATACTCCTGGGGGTCATGCGGGTGGTCAGCGTCAGCGTGTTTCTCCCGTTGCTGGGGCTCGCGGCGGGAGTGCTGGTGCTAATAGTGGCGGTGCGGAAGCGGGCATCGCTTGTCGATGCCTCCCTACGCACCCACCGCCACCTCCCCGGCGCCGCCGTCCTGGCCGGTGGTGCGGGGCTAGTCTCCCTGCTCGCGGCCTTTGCCTTGTGGGGTGTTTTTGCCTAAGGGGCAAAATTTTCCGCCGCAGCACTGTGTGCTGGTGGGGGATACGCGTAATCTATGTGAGGCTATATCAATTACGGTGGCCACCGGCGCCGCGGTATGAGAGGCGAGAAGGGCAAGGTGACGGCGATGGCGGATACTACTGAGCAGGCCAGCGATACGGTCGAGGCATGGTTGAAGCAGGATTCTGCCATTGACCCACAAAAGGCGCCCCGCCTGCAGGCACTACTTGATGAGGTGCCGCTGCAGGAGCTCATCGCCATCGTCGAGCGGCAAAATGCCATCCGGGCCGCGCTGGCCCTGCGCTTGTTGCCGCGGCGTAAATCCATCGTCGTATTTGATGCCCTAGACGCCAAGCACCAGGCCGATATCATCGATGAGCTAGGCAATGCTGATGTTTATGAGTTTTTCGATGAACTCGAGCCGGAAGACCGCGTGGCCCTTTTGGATGAGTTGCCGGCAGAAATCGCGGACCGGCTGTTGCGCTCGCTTACCAAATCGAAGCGGGATGTCACCGGGGTTGTCCTGGGCTATACCAAGGGCTCTGTGGGCCGCCGCATGTCGCCCGAGGTCCCCGGCATCCATCCTGAAATGAGCGTGGAGGAAGCGCTGCGGACCCTGCGCGCGAAGGCCGATGAGCTGGAAACCATCTATGCGGTTCCCATTACCCGCGCGGACCGCCGCTTGGTGGGCGTGGTGACGCTGCGGGAGATTTTTACCGCGGAGGAGGGCACCACGATTGGGGACATCATGCAAAGCCCCATCTATGCCAATGCCAATGATGATGCGGAAGAAACCGCCAGGTGGTTCCTGCCGCTCGATATTTTGGCATTGCCCATCGTGGATGATTCGGACCGCCTGGTAGGGCTTTTGACCTGGGATGATGCCATTGACATCGTTGAGGCAGAGGATAGCGAGGACTCCGCGCGCGCCGGTGGTACCGAGGCCCTGCAACAGCCGTACCTGTCCACGCCGCTATTGAAACTGGTGAAGTCCCGCATCGTGTGGCTGCTGGTGCTGGCGGTGTCCGCGCTGTTGACCGTGCGGGTCCTGGACGCCTTTGAGGACACCTTGGCGCAGGCCGTGGTGCTATCCCTGTTTATCCCGCTGCTGACCGGTACCGGCGGCAATACGGGAAACCAGGCGGCAACGACGGTTACCCGTGCGCTGGCGCTTGGCGATGTCCGCGGGCGCGACCTCCTCGCCGTCCTCTGGCGCGAGCTCCGCGTGGGCATGCTGCTTGGTGCAGTATTGGGCTTGGCGGGACTAGGCCTGGCAACGGTGGTCTACGGCGTGGATATTGGCTTAGTCATTGGCTCGACGTTGTTTTTAATCTGTTCCATCTCCGCCACGGTGGGCGGGCTGATGCCCATTGTTGCAAAGACCATTGGTGCGGACCCTGCCGTATTTTCCAATCCGTTTATCTCCACGTTCTGCGATGCCACGGGTCTGATTATTTATTTCCTCATCGCCAAGTCGGTGCTGGGTCTGTAAACGTCCCTGGCACGCGGGGCCCGTCGCTCCGGGTGGGGGGTAGCGAACCGGTGGGGAAAATTTCACATTGTGAGTAGCGGCGGTGTGTGAATTTTAAAAGCGGTGGGGGTGAATTCCGTAAAGTTTGTGGTTTCTGGTGCAAATGTTTTGTAGGGTCTTAGCATGCTCTGCACGGACTGAATGATGTTCGGGATGCACCAAGGATCCGGCTCGATTGCTGGTAATTGACAGAGCTTTCACACCCCCGCCCTGCTAAAAGTCTCTCTAGCGAAGGAGTTCGCGGCATGACCACCCCGCATACTCACGAATCTACCGCCCAATCAGAGGGCGCTGAGGATCCCGGTGCCCCACGCAATGAATGGCGCCGCCAGTTCATTGGCCTTTTCATCGGCCTAGCCCTGGCCATCCTCGTATTTTTCATCTTCCCCTCGAATGCCATCGAAACTGTCCAGCAGTCCACCGGCGTGGATGAGGAAGCCGATTACACGCTAAGCGCCATCCGTACCGTTGCGGCGGTGACCATCCTCATGGGCGTGTGGTGGATGACTGAAGCCATCCCGCTAGCGGCCACCGCGCTGATTCCGTTGGTCATCTTCCCGCTCGCTAGCGTGGGAACCATTAAGGAAGTCGGCGCACCGTATGCCTCTGCCACCATTTTCTTGTTCATGGGTGGCTTCCTTATCGCGCTCTCGCTGCAGCGCTGGAACCTGCACCGTCGCCTTGCGCTTTATGTGGTAAAGCTCATCGGCACCTCGCCGCGCCGCCTCATTTTGGGCTTCATGCTGGCCACCGGCTTTTTGTCCATGTGGGTATCGAATACCGCAACGGCCGTCGTCATGCTGCCGATCGGTACGTCCGTGCTGGCGCTTACCGCAGAGACCGTTGGCGGTTGGGACAAGCAGAAGAAATTCGCCACCGCCCTCATGCTGGGTATCGCCTACTCCGCCTCCATCGGTTCGTTGGGTACGCTCATCGGTACCCCGCCGAATGCCTTCTTGAATGCGTATATGGCCGATACCTGGGGAGTTACCCTCGGCTTTGGTCGCTGGATGGCGGTCGGCGTGCCGCTGGCGCTTGTCTTCCTGCTCATCGCATGGGTGCTGTTGATTACCATCTTCAAGCCGGAAATGACCGAAATCCCCGGCGGCCGTGAGCTCATCAACGACGAAATCAAGGCCCTGGGCCCGTGGACCCGCCCGCAGATCATGACCGGCATCATCTTCGTCCTGGCCGCCCTGGCCTGGGTATCCCTGCCCATCGTCCTTAGCGATTTTGATAACTATGACGATGCCATCGTCGGCATCGCCGCAGGTATCCTCCTGTTCATCCTGCCGGCTGATTCGGAACGCCGCATCCGCCTGCTGGATTGGAAGACGGCCAACGAAATGCCGTGGGACGTCCTCCTCCTCTTCGGCGGTGGTCTCTCCCTGTCCTCGGTATTCAACTCTTCCGGTTTGTCCCTGTGGATTGGTGAGATGGCCAAGGGGCTCAGCTCCCTGCCAATCGTGCTCATCGTCGCAGCCGTGGCCGCCTTGGTCCTCTTCCTGACGGAGATCACCTCCAATACCGCCACCGCGGCGACCTTCATCCCCATCATGGGCGGCGTCGCCGTGGGCGTGGGCCTGACCGCCGAAGGCGATATGAACGTCCTGCTGCTCACCATCCCGGTCGCCTTGGCCGCAACCTGTGCCTTCATGCTGCCGGTGGCAACCCCGCCGAACGCCATTGCTTATGGTTCCGGTTACGTCAAGATTGGCGAGATGATCAAGGGTGGCGTTGGCCTCAACGTCATCGGTATCTTCCTCATCACCCTTACCGTCTTCCTGCTGGCGGTGCCTATCTTCGGGTTGACGGTCTAGGCGTTAAGACCCAAATAGCCATCCTTTAATGAAAAACGTTACCATTAAAGGATGGCTACACCTGTTACCGTGCTGTCCGGATTTTTAGGCAGCGGAAAAACCACGCTACTTAACCACCTGCTCGCGAACCGGGAGGGGCGCAAGCTGGCGGTCATTGTCAACGACTTTTCTGAGGTCAATATCGATGCCGCTCTAGTCGCCGGCGAAGGCCACCTCGAGCGCGGCGAGGATCGCTTCGTGGAACTGTCGAATGGCTGCATTTGCTGCACCCTGCGCGAAGACCTCATCGAGTCCGTGGGCAAGCTGGCGCGCTCCGGCCGCTTTGATCAGATTGTCATCGAATCCACCGGCATTTCCGAGCCCATGCCCGTGGCTGCCACCTTTGAGTGGGAATTTGCCGATGGCACCACGCTTGCCGATGCCGCCCCCATCGACACCATGGTCTCCCTCGTCGATGCCTCTACCTTCTTAAACCAATTGCGTCGCGGCCGCAGCCTCGTCTCCGAGAACATCGAGGCTACGCCCCAAGATGACCGCACCATTTCCGATCTCTTAGTGGACCAAGTCGAATTCGCCGACCTTATCCTCATTACCAAGACCGATCTTGTCGATGCTGCCGAAACCGAGCGCGTCATCGCCGCAGTCCGCGCCATGAATCCCCGGGCTCGCGTGGTTCCGGTAACCCACGGGGTGATCGAGCCAGGGCTGGTTCTCGATGCGCATTTGTTCAATACCGCAACCGCAGCCGCCTATCACGGCTACGCCGAGGAGCTTGCGAACCCACACACTCCAGAAACCGAGGAATACGGCATCTCCTCAGTCGTCTTTCGCGCCGATCGCCCGTTTAATCGCGAGCGCCTCATCGCCGCCCTCCGGGCAAGCACGGGCCTCGTGCGGTCCAAGGGATATTGCTGGATCGATACCGACCTGCGCGTGGCCCACGCCTGGCAGCAGGCCGGGCCAAACCTGCAGATTATGCCCGCCTCTTTGTGGGCCGCCAATGGCGTAACCCCCGGCACGGAGCTCGTGCTCATCGGTGTCGACTTCGATCACGAATCCACCCTGCAGGCCTTTCAAGACGCCCTGCTTTCCGATGCCGAAGCCTCCGCCCTCGTATAGTCACCCGCCCTCCACACCGAGCTAAAGCGTGAACGGCGGGTGAACAATACTCCTCTGGCTATCCCGCCGAACACGGCTCTGTACAGGCGATTTGTTAGTTTCCAGGTCCGTGGGTATAGTAAATCCTCGTTGCACAGCAGAGCATACGCACTGCTTCACAACGGACTGCGCCCGTAGCTCAACGGATAGAGCATCTGACTACGGATCAGAAGGTTGGGGGTTCGAATCCCTCCGGGCGCACAAAATTTCGAATCTCGAGACATCGTTCCCAAGGCGGTGCCTCGAGATTTTTTATTTCCAGGTTTATTTTCGGGGGTGGGCGAGGCGTGTAGCCTAAGCGGCAAAAGGCCCGAGCTTCGATGTGTCCATTATCCGAGCTTAGACCTGAACTGCTAATAACGTAATGTGCGCCAGAACCTAGATAATGACAATCATTACCACGAAAGTCAATTTATGTTACTTTAAGTAAGTCATCGCGTACAGAAAGGGTAGTTGTGGACAAAACTTTATATACTGCCGCTTCTCTTCTGTCTTCTCTGCTGCTACTTCCTGCCTTGTCCCGGAATGGCTCAAGCGGAAACAGTATAGGGGTACAAGAAGGGTCCAAAACTGTCTTTGGTGGGAACTGCCAAAACAGGGACGAAAACGGGATCCATGTGACGCGCAAGGTAAAACTCACAATGATTGCCCCTTCGGTCATGCGCACGATGACGGATTTCAAAATTTTGACGTTAAGGGAAATGCCGAATGCGCACGTCTATTTGTAATGGGAGAATATAAAGGAGAACAGTGTCACGTAATTCATCCTTAGAGGTTCTGCTAAAGATTACGATTTGTGTATCACTGTTGCTCTGTCTCGGTTATGCTATCGGCGGGTTGAATGCGATATATGTTGCTAAGACCTTGGCTGAGACGGATTCCACCTCATCGTCAGATATCTTCCGCAGGTTAGAAAACGGCTTATTTTATTTTAGGGTTGCCGGAGTTTTTGCGGTTATTTTCTTTGCGGGAACTTACGCAGTCTGGCGCAGGGCCAATTACCTCCGTAAGGGAGAGCAATCCGGTTAGTGGCTTTTCGGCTCGGTTGTTTATTGGGGCCCGGTTTTCGCGGTCTTTATCTTCCAAACCTCAAGCTCCTCTCCCAGTAGGTTGCGTCCGGTAGCGTGGTGTCTCCACTTTCTGGGGGTCAGGCCCTACCACGGGTTACAGATACTCCACACTAATGGATGGAACCTCGGTTGATTTAGGAGGGAGAAACGAAGGGTGGCTCAACTTCGTGTTCATTTGCCAGACAGTTTGAGCGCTTTTCATAGGTACCAGGAAGCATCCTGACAGAAAAGAAACTATCAGAATAAAGGTATGGAGGGGGCAATCGATTATTTATAGCAAAATAGCAGGTAGGTGCGGGTTTCTGGGGTGAATTAATTGCGCGTAGTTGGCAGTGATGCGCGCTGCGGCGGGCCCTCCGGAGTGTGTTGCGGCCGGGAAATTGGCTGCGATCGTGTGCGGTTCGCGGGAAGTGGGGTCGTGGGATTGACTAGGCCAATAATGGCATTTATAAGGTACAGGACATGTAAAGTGTTGATACAGCAACCTCCCAGGCTTTCGTTGTAGAAAAAGGGAGTCGTTATAAACATGGGCCGTAGTAGAGACCGCTGCGTCCCATCACATCGTGAAGGAGAGTGCTAGGTGAGTACATCATCGCGCATCGTCGGGCTGGATTTGGCTCGTTCATTTGCCATTATCGGCATGATTATTTTGCACATGGCCTCGTTGGTATGGAGCACCAAGGTCATATTGTCGGGCCTTCCGGCCGCCCTATTTGCCATTGTCGCCGGCGTGACGATGATGCTCATTGGCAAGAACTATTCCGTACAGACGCTGCTGCGCCTGATTTCCCGTGGCGCCATCATTACGCTTATCGGACTGGCACTGCTTCCGGTCGGCGGGCAGATTCAGGTCGTGCTAGTTGCCATGGGTATCACCATGATGGTGGTCTCCTGGGTACCGCCGCTGAACGTGTGGTGGAAGCTGGCCCTGTTCTTCGTCGCCGCCATCGCCTCAACCGTGCACTACGCGCCGTTTACCCTGCCGCAGGTCTATCCGCTGCTGGCCTGGATCGCGTATTTCATCGCCGGCATGCTGCTCTTTGAGGTCTACATCCGCCCAGGTAGCTTCCGCACGACGCTGCAATGGATTGTTACCGCGGTCAGCGCGGTGATTGCCGCGGTTGGCACCTACTTCCGCTTCGAGCCGGATATTCCCGGCTGGCTGCGCTTTACCGGTCACACCGGTGTCGCGGGCGAAATCCTGCTCGCCGTTGCAGTGGCTGCCGTAGTGCTGCACCTGTGCCTGCTCATCGGCAGCGCGGTACCCAAGCTCGTCTACCCCTTGGCCGCAATGGGCACGATGTCCCTGACCGTTTATGTCTTGCACGTGCTCTCCGCTTATTACTGGCAAAGCCACATCTCACTGCACAACACCGCGTGGGCGTGGGCATTTATTGGCCTATTCCTCGTGCTCGCCACCATCTGGCGGAAATTCCTGGGCCAAGGTCCCCTCGAAAAGGCTGTCTCCACCGCCGTTAAACTCGCCGTTCCTGCTGGAAAGAAGGACTAACATGTCGCGTAAAATTGCTACCGCTTTGACCACCGCCGGCATCATCGGGATGTTGGCGGCCCCCGCCAGCGCCCTTGAGCACGGCGAACCCGCCCCCGATAACGCCGAGTCCCAGACCGTCGCCGCGCTCAAGATGGGCCGGATAGGCAACTTCGGCGACTGCACCGGCACGCTGGTGGATAAGCAGTGGGTGCTTACCGCCCGCCACTGCCTGCAGTCCGTCAATAATGAAGGCACCCAGGCCCGCCTGGGAGGCAAGGTCTATGACGCGGATTCGTGGGCGCTGTCCCCGCTTTCCGATGCCGGACTCCTCCACCTCACCGAGCCCGTCACCGATATCGAGCCGGCCAAGATCTCCACCGATATTCCAGAGACCGGCGACCTTGGCACCCTGTACGGCTGGAGCAGCAGCTCCTCCATGGCGCGCAAGGGGCAGCTGCCGATGGCAGAGATGAAGGTCTCCGAAATCCTGGGCGGCGGCCCAGGCGATGACGCCGCACAGAAGCCAGGCGCCGACAAGGAGGCCCCGGAAGGCTACGAGTCCGTGCCCGCTGAGGAAGCCATGCCCGGCCTCAAGATGCCGGGCGGCTCCAAGCCGGATGCAGACATGAAGGTCCCTGAAGGCTACGAATCCGTGCCAGCCGAAGAGGCCATGCCCGGCCTCAAGATGCCGGGATCTGGTTCGGGATCGGATAAGCCCAAGGTGGTCTCGCCCGGTGCCACCAAGCCGGGCGCTGAGCAGCCGCAGATTGTTAAGCCTGACGGCAACGGTGGGGAAGTAATGCAGCCTGGCCAAGGCGGCATGGCCCCGATGATCAGCAGCCCGATCCTCGATGTCCACTCCACCGGTAATGCCGGCATGCAGGGCGGCGATTCCGGCGGACCGTTCTTCGTGGGCGGAAAGCTTGCGGGCCTAGCTACCGCGGGTACGTCCAATGCGGACCCGGATTTGCCCTCCCCAAGCGCGGCTATCACCACGCTCGCCGGCACCAAGGACTGGGTAGACGGCGTGATTAGCGGCAAGGATAAGGACGCCATCTTGACCGCGGAGACCACGCCTACCCCGCAGGCAACGCCGCAGACCAGCGGTGACCGCCCGTGGATCTACTTCACGGTAGCGGCCATTGGCCTTATCGGTGCCGCGGCGGCTGCGCGCACCTTCGCTACCGGTGCTGGCAACGGTGCCGCCCGCACGTCGCGCCGTTAAAAAATCTCGATGCGCCCGCCCAAGGATTCGGTCTGGCGCAGCTGCGCCACCCACTTCGGGCCGCCGGGGTGCAGGCGCAGCACCGGGCGGGAAGAAATCTTGACCGGGGAGACCGATTCCTTGCGCGCGCCCGACCTGGCCTCGATGCGGGTGCGGGCGCGGTAGCCGGCATCGGCAAGCTCGGCGATGGAAGGCTCGGGGGCGGCGAGCTTCTCCCGGGCATCGTGAAGCAGCTCCAGCGCCTCATCCAAGGCCTCCACCAGAGCCGGGGCATTAGTCTCGCACATCTGCCGCACGAGATCCGGGCGAGTGCCTGCCACCCGGGTCGCATCCTTGAAGGAACCGGCAGACAGGGACTGCGCCAAGATGCCGCCATTATCGCCCACCGTGGCGAGGGTCTCCGCAAAGATATGCGGCAGGTGGGAAATGCGAGCGACCGCCGCATCGTGGTTGGCCACGCGGATGGGCACGGCCTCTGCATGCACCATCTGGGTCATGCGCACGACGTCCGTAAAAGTCTCAATCCATTTCTTGGGAATCTTTTCCCCGCGCGCCTCATACTCGGCGGCGTAATCGTAGGTAATGCCCCACGCTGCGCGGCGGAAAAGCCCCGTTTGGGAGTGATCCCACCCAGATTTCGAGGTACCCGCCATGGGGTGCCCGCCCACGTAGCGATCCTCCATGCCGCGGTCACAGACCTGCTGGCGCACGGGAGTCTTTACGGAGACCACGTCCGTAATGCCGCAGCTAGGGGCGTGTTCCTGAATGGCATCCAAGACGCTGCCCACCGCGGTCATGGGAACGGCGATCACAATGAGCGCCTCTTCAATCTCGGCGCGGTTAAGCACCGCCGGCAAGTCATCATTGACGTCAAAGCCCTGCTTGACTGCGGTGCGGGCGGCGGACGTCGAGTGGTTGTATCCGAATACGTCGTGGTTATAGCCGGCGAGATCGCGCAGCAGGGAACCGCCGATGAGGCCGAGGCCGATAATGCAGATGGGGCGTTGAACATCTTGAGAACTCACGGTGACAATTGTGGCACAACACGACTAATCTCACGAGGTATGAGCAACGAAAATTACTCTTTCGCGGTTACCGTCGCCCGCAACGAGGGACAATGGGTCGTGCGCAGCTTCGATGATGACTTTGAGGATCCGCAAACCTCCATCACCGCAGTGCGCTCCCTGCGCTCCGAAGGCGCAGCTTTCGCCCTTCTCTGCGTCGAAGACGCCTACTTCATTGCCGTGCGGCCCGTGCCCGGTGGGGTGAAAATGCTAATTTCAGACGCCACCTACGGCGTTGACGATGACTTTGCCGCGGACTTCATGGAGCTCAATGACTACGAGATTCCAGACGTGGACCCGGAAGAGGCTGACCCCTACGGTGAGGGCGATTTCGATATCTTCGCTGACCTGGGCCTATCCGAGGACCAGGTGGGCTACATCATCGACGATGAGGACGATTGGCCCTCCGACATGCTCCTGCGCATCGCCGGCGACCTGGGCTTTGGGGATGAGCTAGAAGACGTCATTGATAACGCCTAAGCCCCTGCAGCGCGCGCAGGAACGGATGCGGCGCGCCCTCGCGGTGGCGCGCCAGACCCCCGCCGGGGATGTGCCGGTTGGGGCGGTGCTTTATGATGCCGCCGGCCGCGAGCTCGCCACCGGCGTCAACCGCCGCGAGCAATTGCGCGATCCCACCGCCCACGCCGAGGTCGAGGCGATCCGCCAGGCGGTGCGCATCCATGGCGATGGCTGGCGCTTGACCGGCTGCGAGCTCGTGGTCACCTTGGAGCCCTGCGCCATGTGTGCCGGCGCCCTGCAATCCGCCCGGGTGAGCTCGCTGGTTTTTGGCGCCTTTGAGCCGAAGACGGGTGCGTGCGGCTCGCTTATCGATGTCCTGCGTGCCCCCACCGCACCCTTTACCCCTCAGGTCCGCGGTGGCGTTTTGGAAAAGGACTGCGTGGCGTTGCTAGAAAAATTCTTCGCCACACTCCGCGAAAAGTGAGTATAGTGGCTGGCACACTGTAAGCGACTCATTTAAGGAGAGAGAAAATGGGCGATTTGGAAAACAAGAAGGACGACCTCGCAGGCAAGGCAAAGGAAGCTTTCGGCGAGGCAACCGGTAACGAAGACGTAGCCAACGAGGGCAAGGCCGACCAGGTCGCTTCCGAGGCTAAGGACAAGCTGTCCGATGCTGCTGACAGCATCAAGGACAAGGCCAACGACATCATCGGTGGCCTGAAGAAGGACTAATTTTATAGTCCTTTCATAGCGAAATCGCTGCGCTGGCTTAGTGCTGGCGCGGCGATTTTGTTGCATCGGGGGTCCTCCCGTAATCTGGAACGCGGTGGCGTGTCCGAGCGGCCGAAGGTGATCGCCTCGAAAGCGATTGTTGGGTAACCCCCAACCGCGGGTTCAAATCCCGCCGCCACCGCGCAACGCCCCGACCTGTTAATACAGGTCGGGGCCTATTTTTGTTTTCTCCGGTGGCTTGGATTCTAGGGGGTCGTTGCAACGATGATGGTTATTTTGGTGTGATACTACCGGTTTGTGTCAGGGCGTTGGTCATGACTTCGGCTGGGGTGCGCCAGTTGAGTGCTTTGCGTGGTTTGTGGTTGTGAATGTTGGCGATCATCTCCAGGTCCTCGGCGCTGTAGATGGACAGGTCGCTGTTTTTGGGAAGGTTTCTCCTGAGCTTACCGTTGGTGTTTTCGTTGCTGCCGCGTTCCCACGGTGATCCTGGATGGCAGAAGTAGATGGGAATGTCAGTGGCCATGGTAAAGGCTTTATGGCCTGCCATTTCGCTTCCTTGGTCCCAGGTAATTGATGACCAGAGTGCTTTATCGATTCCAGCGACAGCCTTGTGCAGGGCTGTGAATACTTCTTTGCTGGTGTGCCTGCCTGGCAGGTGGCCAAGAACAACAAATCGGCTGACGCGTTCTACTAATGTGATTACCGCGGATTGGTTATTTTTACCAAGGATGAGGTCGCCTTCCCAGTGGCCTGGCAAAATACGTTCAGTAACCTCTTCTGGCCGGTCGTCGATGAGGATCATGTCATCAACGAAGCGTTGCTGGGCCGGTGTGGTGGTGCGTGTGTGGCGTTTCTTGCGTTTCTTTCTGCCGGTAGGCAAGTCCAGGCCAAGGTCTTTGAGTCGTCCTTTGGACTGTAGATAAAAGGCGTCATAAATCGTTTCGTGACTAATGCGCATGTCCTTATCTGTGGGGTAGTCGATGGGCAGGCGATTGGAAATCTCCTCCGGTGACCATTGTGCCCGCAATTGTGCGCATACATAGTCCCATAGCCTTTTGTTGGCTAGCAGTTTCGGTATTTTCGGCCGCAGTCTACGCGCACAAGCCTTTAACTGGGCGGTTTCTGCACGATACGGGCCTTCAGGAGCGTGTCAAGTTGTTTGTGTGTGGGGCTAGGTTTATAGGTATTTGTCGAAGCGGGCGGGAAAGGCTACGGCCA
>NZ_JBEHFV010000007.1:0-89751 GCF_040225855.1 Corynebacterium sp. KPL2850 | reverse complement strand
CGTCTCGCCATAGTAGTCATTCTGGTTCATCTCCTTATGCGGGTTAGGTTCCCACACACAAACCATTAGACACTCTCCAGAAAAATCATGGCGGATGCCGATTCCCAGACCGTGGAGGCTAAATCCATGGAACGCGTTAAAGTCCAGTCCTACCGCCAATCCGAGACGCAAGTCGTCAGCGAACTGGTCCAACGAGTATCGAAGATGGGAATTTTCCACAATGTCGGCCGCAACCAACGCTACCTCAAAAAACATGTTATCCCGTGTTTCATGAGGCACAGCGGCATCGAGGCTTGGACTGAAAATGCGAAACAGTCTGCTGCAGCTCAACTAGCTGCCTATGTGCGGAGTATCTACGAAGACTTCAAACGAACCCCTACCTTAGAGCGCGCCATTGCAGCCAAGCCCCTTCCAGCTCAGCGCTCGATTCCAGTACCAAAGATTCATGAGCGGATAAAAATTGAGAAATCCACCAGCGCTTCAGGAGCAGGCTATACCAGAAAACACTTTTACGGTCCGTGGGATCGGGGACTATTCAACGCTGCACAGTTTGACTCGTTCAACGCGGAATACCGTCTAGCTTGTCTTCTCGATCTCGACCCAGATGTGGTTTGGTGGACAAGGCTCTATACCAACGACGGCGCCTGCGTAGCCTACACAGTCAACCAAAACTACTACCCAGACTTTGTCGTTCTTGATACCGATGGAGTGTATTGGATCATCGAGGCCAAAGCAGACAACGAACGAGGTGACGAAACAGTAGAAAATAAGAAAGCAGCAATGGAAGACACTCTACGAAAGCTGTACATGATTGACGACTTTGAAGATCAGACTTGGGAGTACATCTTAGCTTTCGAGACTGAGATCAAGAGCGCACAGTCTTTCGATGACTTAAGACCATAAATATTACTAGAGTTCTAGGCCGAATTCGGACCATGCCTCCCCAGAACTGTGTAAACATAGGGTGACGCGGGGAGGCATCGGCAAGCGCATGCTCTCCCCTGCTGGTCTGCTTAAGACACAAGCAACCCCCGCCTCCTGCATGGCTGACATGCGGTGGAGGCGGGGGTTGTGTGGAGTCAGTACAGAAACTGAGACGTTGCCTGAACTAGGCGTGCGACTTAGTTAACTCGGCCGGTTTCCTTGCGGTACTGGCGGTAGTACCGGCGTCCGAAATGAATGGTGCCGGCGGCGGCGATGGCCACCACAACCAGGGAAATGACGCCGATGGCGATGGTCAGGCTGTAGTTGCCATCACCTGCGGTGCCCAGCGGGGTGTCCCACACGCCGAGGCCCCAGATGAGGATGCCGGCTGCCGGCAGGCAAGACAAGATCAAGCCCATGCCGACCCACGTGGAGGTGCGGAGAAGGGAAGAGTGAGGAGCTGCGAAGGATACCGGGTCGTAGCCTTCGATGTAGTTGTCCTGAATCTTGCCGGAGAACTCCGGATACGTTTCGCTCTGGTAGTCAGCAACTACGTGGGTGTTATCGCTCATGGCTGAGTCTTTCTGTCTTTCTCTCGTTCCTAGTATTCCTACGGAATAACTCTAGCTTAGTCGTCCTTGCCACGGAAAGCAGCACGTGCACGTTCGCGGGTAACGGCAGACACTGCGGTCAGTGGGACGCCAGCCGGGCAGACATCGGCGCATTCACCGTAAAGGGAGCAGTGGCCGAAGTTGGATTCCAAATCAGCAACCATGTTGCGGGCACGGCTGCCGCGCTCTTCCTTACCCAGCGGCATCATGGACAGGTGAACCAGCTTGGCGCCGGTGAACAGGTGTGCCGCACCGTTCGGGCAGGCAGCAACGCAGGCACCGCAACCAATGCAAGCGGCGTGGTCCAGCGAGTACTCGGCGGTCTCGTGGTTGATGTGCATGGTATCGGCATCCGGTGCGGTGCCGGCATCCATGGATACGTAACCGCCCTGCTCCATCACGTGGTCCAGTGCGGAGCGGTCAACCACCATGTCCTTGATGACGGGGTACGCAGCGGAGCGGAAAGGCTCCAGCTGAATGGTGTCGCCATCGTTGAAGTTGAACAGGCGCTGCTGGCAGGCAGGGGTGTTCTGGCCCGGGCCGTGCGGGCGACCGTTGACGGTCAAACCACAGGTACCGCAGATGCCCTCGCGGCAGTCAGAGGCGAAAGCGAACGGCTCTTCGCCGCGCTCAATGTAGCCTTCGTTGACGTGGTCCAATAGCTCCAGAATGGACATCTGCTCGGAGGCATCATCCACCTGGACGGTTTCGAATTTACCTTCCTGGGTGGGTCCGGCTTGACGCCAGATCTCAAGTGTCAATTTCATTACTTGTAGTTCCTTGTCATCAGCGGGATCGAGTCAAAGTACAGGGGTTCTGCGTGGCGGATGAACTCGTTCTTGTTCGCGCCCGGCTCCCAGGCGGAAACGAAGCACCAGTTTTCGTCGTCACGCTCGGCTTCGCCTTCTTCAGAAAGGTGATCTTCGCGGAAGTGAGCGCCGCAAGACTCATCGCGGTCAAGGGCGTCGATGCACATGAGCTCACCCAGGTCCAGGTAATCGGCAACGCGCAGGCCGTATTCCAGGACTTGGTTCATGTCATTCGCCTCACCAGGGATGCGGACGTTCTTCCAGAAGTCATCGCGCAGGGCACGGATCTTCTCGATGGTGTCCTTCAGGTCATCGACGTTACGGGACACACCGCAGCCGAAGTACAGCAGGTCACCCAGCTGGCGGTGGTAGTGGGACGGACCGTGCGGGTCATCGCCCTGGACCTGCATCAGCTTATCGATGCGCTCCTGGGACTTCTGCACGGCTTCCTGTGCCTCAGCGGAATCCTCGGCCAGCTTGTCCTCGTTGAGGTGGTCAGCCAAGTAGTTCGGGATGGTAAACGGCAGGGTGAACCAGCCGTCAACGGAAGCCGAAAGCAGGGAGTTAGCGCCCAGGCGGTTCGCGCCGTGGTAGGTCCAGGAGCACTCACCTGCGGCGAAGAGGCCGTCAATAGAGGTCATCTCGTTGAAGTCGGTCCACAGGCCACCCATGGTGAAGTGGCAGGTAGGAGCGATGCGCATTGGGGTCTCGTAGGCGGACTCACCAATGGCCTCTTCATACATCTGAATGAGGTTGGAGTAACGCTCGCGGATCTTGTCCTTGCCCAGACGCTCGATTGCGTCACGGAAGTCAAGGTAGACCGAGTTATTCAGCGGTCCAACGCCCAGGCCCTTGTTGATCTGCTGGGAAATTGCACGGGAGGCAACGTCACGGGGAACCAAGTTACCGAAGGCCGGGTAGCGGCGCTCCAAGAAGTAGTCGCGCTCTTCCTCCGGAATGGTGTTGGGGTCGCGGTCATCGCCCTCTTCTTTGGGCGACCAGATGCGGCCATCGTTACGCAGGGACTCCGACATCAAAATGGTCTTGGACTGCCAATCGGAGTTAACCGGCAGGCCCGTCGGGTGGAACTGCACGAACGCCGGGGAAGCCAGGTAAGCGCCCTTGTCATAAGCGCGCATCATGGCGCTGGCGTTAGAGTTCTTTGCCAGGGTGGACATGTGGTAGACGTTGCCGTAACCACCGGTACCCAGGATGACGGCGTGGCCGGTGAAAGCCTTGAGCTCACCGGTAATCAGGTTGCGGGTGACGATGCCGCCCGCGCGCTTCTTGCCATTGTCATCGTAGGTGATGATGTCCTGCATATCGTTGTGGGCAAAAAGCTCCACATTGCCTAGGCCGATCTGACGATACAGTGCAGAGGTCGTGGACAGCTGCAGCTGCTGACCTGTTTGACCACGGGTGTAGTAGGTACGGGAGACCTGCACACCACCGAAGGAACGGGTGGCCAGGGTGCCGCCGTACTCACGGGCGAACGGAGCGCCGATGGCGTTCATGTGGTCGATAACGCGAACGGACTCGTTAGCCAAGCGCCAGCAGTCGGACTCGCGGCAGCGGTAGTCGCCACCCTTCACGGTGTCCTTGGTGTGGCGGTAAGCGGAGTCATTATCCACCTTCTTGGCGCGGGAGGCGTTGACACCACCCTGCGCAGCAATGGAGTGCGCGCGGCGTGGGGAGTCGTGGTAGGTAAAGACCTTGACGCCGTAGCCCAATTCACCAAGGGCTGCCGCAGCAGCGCCCGCAGACAAGCCGGTACCTACGACGAGGACCTCGAACTTGCGGCGGTTCAGTGGGGAGACCAAGTTCATGTGGTCAACGTGGTGAGACCACATATCCTTCATCGGCACGCCGTGCGGCTCCTGGGATTCCAGGATATTACCAGCGGAGACGCCCTCAACGATGGACTTTGGGTGCGAGAAGTTGGGGTGTTCACGCTTGAGTTCAGTAGTAGTCATGGGTTCCTATCTCCTTTAGCTGACCAAGCCCAGGGCAACGGACAAAGGCATAACGATGTTGCCGATGCATACAACGGCCGGGATGATGTACGCCAAGACCAAGAAGGTCTGACGCCATTTTGCACCGGTGATACCCAGGTCAGATGCGGCAAGGCGGATGCCGTGGGTCAGGTGCAGGAAGAGGCAGCACATTGCCAGCACGTAGAAGATGGTGACCGGCCAACGGCTAAAGGTTTCGATCATATTGGCCTTGACAGAACCTTCAACGAAGGCCTCTGGAGCAACCGGCTGTACGCCCAAGGTGAGGTCCAGCAAGTGGAAGATGATGAAGAGCAGCAGCACTACACCGGTTACCAGCATGGACTTGGTGGCGAAGGAATCCAGGCCACCCATCAGGTTGGTGCGCTTGAACTTGCCGCGGGATGCCTTGGAGCGGGAAGCCAAGGTAAAGGCACCGTAGATGTGGGCCAGAATTGCCACGATCAGCACGATGCGGATGATCCACAGGGCAGAGCCGTGCGGCAGCAGCGGTTCACCCATCGAGCGCAGGAACTCGCCGTACTCATCCAGTGCGGGCTCACCGTTGTGTGCCGGCATGTACAGCTTCAGGTTGCCAGCCATGTGGCCGACCACGAAAAGCGCAAAGAGCAAACCGGTGACGGCCATGATGAGCTTCAGTACCCACGATGGCGTTCCGGGCTGCTGACGAATTGGTTCATTAGTGATGTGGCCGTGAGCGATTGCCTCACGGTCCGGATTTCTTAAAGTCATGACACCTCCATAGTCGTACTTACCTTAACTGGGCTTAACCGCTGGTTACTAGTTATTTTCGAGCGGCCAATTGCTCCTGGTTCGCAAGCGCGACTAGGCGGTGAGATCTTTTAGGTAAGGGTAGCCTGAGAACAAGAATGTGAAAACGCTGTTACCTTGGGTACCTTCATTTCCGCAATGCAGATGTTTCATATTTGTAGCCCAAACTGTGAGCTTCGCCACTCCATGTTGCGCAAGTGATTAGTCCACCCCTTTATGTGTCAAACTTTCGCATGAAACCCCACAAACAGCGTGTCCAGGTAGCGAAGAGTCTTCACAAAATTTTCGCCATAAAGATGCACAGCCGCGCTCGCTACTAGTAACCTTTGGCGCATGAGTAAGACGTATGTGGGATCTCGCCTTCGCCAGCTTCGCCGTGAACGCGATCTCAGCCAAGCCTCCCTAGCTGGCACCCTCGGCCTTTCCGCCAGTTACGTCAACCAGATTGAACACGACGTCCGCCCGCTGACCGTGCCGGTTCTGCTGCGCATTACCGAGGTCTTTGGCGTCGACGCCACGTTTTTCTCCCGCGATGATGATTCCCGCCTCCTCGCCGAGATTCAGGACGTCATCCAAGACAAGGAGCTGTGCCCCTCCCCGGTGGAGCTCCAGGAGCTATCGGAGCTGGTGTATAACCACCCCACGGTCGCCCGCACGCTTGTCGATGTACACCGCCGCTACCGCAATGTGCGCGATAAGCTGTCGCTGGCTACGGATACGAGGAGGACATCGGAAAGCGCCGCTGCCCTATCCATGCCACACGATGAGGTGCGGGACTTCTTTTATGCCCGGCAGAATTACTTGGACGGGCTGGACCATCACGCAGAGGAGCTTGCCGGTGACCTCGGCGTTTCCGGGTTCGGCATTCGCGATACCGAAAAAGCGCTGGCAAACCGGCTGCGCGAGAAACACGGCGTAGAAATCGAGCTGACGGCGCAGATGGATGGCACGCTGCACCGCTTTGACCGCGAGAGCGGGCAGTTCACGCTCGCCTCGCGCCTGAGCGAGGGCCAACGCGCCTTCCGCATGGCCGCCGAGCTCGGGCTGCTCGAGGCCCAAGACCAGATCTCAGCGCTCGTGGCCGATGAACCCTTTACCTCTGATTCCTCCCGCAGCCTGGCCAAACGAGGCCTAGCCAGCTACTTCGCCGCCGCCACGCTCATGCCCTATGCCATGATGCACAGCGAGGCCGAGCGCGCCGGCTATGACGTGGAATACCTGTGCCAGGTCTTCGGCGTGGGATACGAGACGGTCGCCTCCCGGCTCTCCACCCTGCAGCGCGATAACCTGCGCGGCGTTCCGTTTACCTTCGTGCGCGTGGATCGCGCCGGCAATATGTCCAAGCGGCAATCCGCCACCGGCGTGCACTTTTCCAATAACGGCGGCACCTGCCCGCTGTGGAATGTCTACGAGACCTTCACCCGTCCAGGTGTCATCTCGCGCCAGCTCGCGCAAATGCCCGATGGCCGCAACTACCTGTGGATTTCCCGCGCCGTGCAGCACCACCAAGGACGCTACGGCGATACTAATAAGCTCTTCGCCATTGGCTTAGGCTGCGAGGCCCGCCACGCCGATCGCACGGTCTATGCGGAGGGCCTCGATCTCACCAATCTCCACGCCGCCACGCCCATCGGCCCTGGTTGTCGCACCTGCGCCCGGGAAAACTGTTCGCAGCGTGCTTTCCCTCCCATCAACGAAGCGATCGATATCGATGTCCACCGCTCGGCGGTCGCGCCTTACTAGCTGGTCTTTTTAGCCGCGCATAGAGAAACGGCACCGCGGTCCTCCTTCTTGGAGAACGCCGCGGTGCCGTTATGCAGTGTAGGGACGCTTGTTTAGAGGTTGATCATGTGGCCGCTGATACCCTCGGCGGCTTCCTTCATGGCTTCAGACAAGGTCGGGTGGGTGTGCACGTTACGACCGATTTCTTCAGTGGTCAGGTCGAAACGCTGTGCCAAGGTCAACTCAGGCAGGAGCTCCGAAACGTTGGAGCCCACCATGTGTCCACCGATGAGCTCGCCAAACTCGCCGTCAGCAACAAGCTTCACAAAGCCGGCGGTCTCATTCAGTCCGGCTGCCTTACCGTTTGCGGAGAACGGGAAGGTAGCAACCTTGATGTCCTTATCCGGGAACTTCTCCTTGGCTGCCTCTTCGGTGTAGCCAAAGGATGCGACCTGCGGGTTGCAGAAGGTAGCGCGCGGCATGTTGTTGTAGTCACCCAAGAGCTGGGTTTCTGCATCAGCAATGGTTTCTGCCGCTACAACGCCTTGAGCCTCCGCCACGTGTGCCAGCTGCAGCTTCGCGGTGACGTCACCGATGGCGTAAATGTGGTCAACGTTGGTGCGCATACGGTCATCGATGTCGATGGCACCGCGCTCAGTAAGCTCAACGCCGGTGTTCTCAAGGCCAAAGCCCTCAACACGCGGGGCAAAGCCGATGGAAATCATGGCGCGATCCACGGTCAAGGTGTCCTGCTTGGAACCGTCCTTGGATTCCACCTCAACGGTGACATCGTCGCCGTTGTCCTTCACAGAGGTGGTCTTGTAACCGGTCAGGAGCTTAACGCCAAGCTTCTTGTACTGCTTAGCAATCTCCTTGGATACGTCCTTGTCCTCGTTCGGCAGGACGCGGTCCATGAACTCCACGATGGTGACGTCCACACCGTAGTTGGCCAGCACATAAGCAAACTCCATGCCGATGGCGCCGGCACCCACGATGACCATGGACTTTGGTGCTTCCTCGTTCAGGATCTGCTCTTCATAGGAAACGATATTGCCGCCCAGTTCAACGCCAGGCAGGGACTTGACCACGGAGCCGGTGGCGATGATGCAGTCATCGAAGGTAACGGTCTTACCTTCGTCATCGCCCTCAGTAATCTCAATGGTCTTATCGTCCTTGAAGGAACCCAGACCGTTGATCTCGGTGATCTTGTTCTTCTTCATCAGGTAGTGAACGCCCTTGACGATGCCCGAAGAAACCTTGCGGGAGCGCTTGTGGGCTACACCGAAATCAAAGGAAGCATCGCCGGAGATGCCAAAAGCCTTCGCCTCGTGGTTGAAGGTGTGGGCTACCTCTGCATTCTTCAGCAGCGACTTGGAGGGAATACAGCCTACGTTGAGGCAGACTCCGCCCCAGTACTGCTTTTCAATAACAGCGACTTTCTTTCCAAGCTGAGCTGCGCGGATGGCGGCAACGTAGCCGCCAGGGCCCGCACCGAGTACTACTACGTCATAATGTTCGTTAGTCACGCCCTACAGGATACGTAACTTTGTCCTCAATGTCGCGTAATTGGTCACACTTGGGGGCACCCCACCCCAAGCCGCGGTGAGGATAGGGAAAGGGCCCTGCAAAGGGGGCATCGGCAAGCAGCAGATGCACCTCCGCAGGGCCCTTAAGCATTCGTGGACTTAAATCACGCCCAAGGATGCTAGCAGCTTGGAATATGCATCCATTGCAGAGTGGATGAATGGCCCAATGAATTCATTGAAGGACACGAGGGCGGAATCAAAAAGGTTCATTGAAGTTCTTTCTCTTGATGGGGCGCGAGTACACAAACTCGCTGCTTAGCTTTTCACACTAAAAGCACTAACGCAGCCGCTACTGATGTTATTACAGACACAAACCGCGTCACGCCGTGCTTCATTGGAAAATTATGACACAGGAACCTCAGCTGTCATAGCACTAGTTATCATTATTAGCGGAAAAGGCAATGAAAGTATGCCTACCCCCGCTACTCCCCCACATCAGCGAAAGTCTTTACCGGCAAGCATTTATTGGGCACTATTAATGGTTAGGTCTACATGTAGGAATACTGAATATACTTCCCTCAACATGCCGATTTTTCGCGGCCGAAGTATAGTTATCGAGTCCATTCCCCACTGGAAAGAAGCACCATGAAGCGTCTTAATTCTATCCTCGCGGCAGCTGCGGTTTGCACGGGCTTAGCTTATGCTCCCGTGGCGGGCGCAGCCGAGCTCACCCCGCAGCAAGTGGCGGGCGATACCGCACAGTCCACGATTTCCCCGCTGGAACCTACCCCGGAGATCGAGGGTAAGTCCTGGTACAAGAAGTACAAGGACGACGCACGCGTTGAAAAGCTCGAGGCAACCTCGCCGGCAATGAATGACCGGAAGATTCCGCTGGCCGTCATCCGCGCCAAGAGCGAAAACCGCCCAACCATTTACCTGCTCAATGGCGCAGGCGGAGCAGAACAAGACATGGATTGGCTGAAGCTTTCTGATGCCGTTGATTTCTACCACGAAAAGGACGTCAACGTCGTAGTCCCGCAGGCCGGTGCATTCTCCTACTACACCGACTGGATCTCTGAGCCGAATTCAGAATTCCTGCAGGGACCACAAAAGTGGGAAACCTTCCTGACCAAGGAACTGCCGGGTGCCATTGAAAAGCACATCAACGCGGATAACCACCGCGCCATTGCAGGCATGTCAATGTCCGCTACCTCTTCCCTGCTGCTGGCACAGCACAACCAAGGTTTCTACGATGCAGTGGGCTCATACGCAGGTTGTGCCGCTACCGCTTACCCGCTGGAGCGCCAGGCCGTAGAGCTGACCGTCAACCGTGGCGGCGGCAGCGTGGACCAGATGTGGGGCCCATATGGCTCCGAGACCAACCGTTATAACGACGCCATGATGAACGCCGATAAGCTGCACGGTACCGAGCTCTACATTTCTTCCGGTTCCGGCTTGGCAAGCGAAGAGGACACTTATAGCTACCTGCGCTCTATGGGTCTGAACCAAGAGGAAGCAGTACGCGGATCCTCCACCCTGCAGGTTGAGGGCGGCGGCATCGAAGCTGGAGTGAACTACTGCACCCACAACTTCAAGGCCAAGCTTGACCAGGCCGGAGTGCCAGCCACCTACAACTTCCGCAATACCGGAACCCACTCGTGGCCGCACTGGAAAGAGGATCTGAAGGATTCTTGGCCAGTTTTCGAGCGGGCATTCAATAGCTAAATTTCGGCTGCGCGTGACGGGCGGTAGGATCGCAATATTATGACATTGCTTCCTACCGCCTTTTCGCGTGCGCATACTGATCCTTATACCGGCGTGGACTTCAACCTTGGTTTTGAAGTCACCCACTACACGCTGGACTTGAACTACCGCGTGGAGCCTAACCTGCTGCAGGGTGAGGCCATTTTAAACGTGCGCGCGGTGGAAGAGCTGACCTCCTTCACTTTGGACCTCGGCGGGGCGATGGTGGCGCGGCGCGTGACCGCCAAGCACGCCCCGCGGGTGGCTAAATTCCGCCAATCTTCCGGGAAGCTGCGCCTGCGTTTTGCGTCCGAAATTCCCGCCGGTACCGAGTTTGAGCTGCATATTCGCTACGGCGGCAGCCCGCGCCCCATCCGCACCACGTGGGGAGAAATTGGCTGGGAGGAAACCGAATCCGGCTCGTTGGTGGCCAGCCAGCCCAATGGCGCGCCCAGCTGGTTCCCATGCGATGACACACCTTCAGAAAAGGCGACGTATGACATCATCATCACCGCTGATAGCCCCTTTACCGTCGTTTCCAATGGCGAATTGGTCTCCCGCAAGGCCGGCGGGTCGACCACCCGGTGGCACTACCGCACGCGCCACCCCATGGCCACGTACCTGGCAACGGTGCAGGTAGGCGAGTTTTCTTCTTATTCGCTGGGGTCTAATACCCAGGCGTGGGCGCCGGCGTTCTTGCGCGAGCGCGTGCGCGAGGAATTCTCCCGGCAGCAAGAGATGGTGGATTTCTTCTCCTCCATCTACGGGCCTTATCCCTTCCCCACCTATCAGGTCGTCATTACCGAGGATGAGCTGGAAATCCCCCTTGAGGCCCAGGGCCTGTCCATTTTTGGTTCCAACCACGTGAAGGGCGATCACGCCTTCGAGCGGCTCATCGCGCACGAGCTTTCCCACCAATGGTTTGGCAATTCCGTCGGCCTTTCTGAATGGAAGGATATCTGGCTCAATGAGGGTTTTGCCTGCTACAGCGAGTGGTTGTGGGGTGAGCACAAGGGTGGCGCGTCCGCGCGCGAGGCGGCGCGCTCGCATTACCAGGTCCTGACGCGCAAGCGCCAAGACATCAAGGTTTCTGATCCGGGCGCACGCGATATGTTCGATGACCGCGTGTACAAGCGCGGGGCCCTCACGGTGCACGCCATTCACCGGCTGCTTGGCGATGCCTTCTTCCCCACCCTCACCTCCTACCTCACCCAGCATCAACACTCCGTGGTTCAGCCCTCCGATCTCCTCTCGGCCTTCCGGGAGGCAGCGCCGGACGCCGCTCTTTTCGATGCCACCATTGCCGCATGGCTCGATGAAACCGCGTTGCCCAAGTTTCCGGACTAGTGGGTTTGGGCGCTGATTGCCGTGGTTTTGTTTGTGGGCGAGTCCGTTCGATTGGGGAATGTATAGTCTATTGACCAATTCTTTTCTTGCGGTTGCGCTGGTGTTTTATTGGATTACAATAGAACATGAAAGCGAAACAGGAAGGAGGGAACCATGGAAACTGCCAAGCATGCGAAAATCAATACAGCCATTTCAGATGTGGCTGCGGGGCTTACGCGTCTTCGCAACCTTATGCAGAATCCGGACGATCTCTCCTTCGAATTACTCCACCCCAACTTCGAGCATTTAGAACGGGCGCTGGGCAATAAATCCACCATCGATGCTGCCTTTGCCTTTATTGCAGAGCGCGATGATGCCGGCAGGCGGGTCGGCTCCTCTAAGGCTAAAGACTACTTAGTCGCCCGTCTTGGCCTCACGGAGTCCGAGGCCGTCGCACGCCTGCGCAATGGCAAGAACCTCTTTGCGCCCATCGAGGATCCGGAACCTACTCCCCCGCCAACAGACGACGAGCCGGATGCAGCCGCGCAAAAGAAAGCCGAAGAGGAGGCGCGCCGCCGTGCCGAACGTGAGCGCCGCGCGGAAGAAGAGCGCCGCAAGAAGCTCTTCGAGGAAGACCCCATCCCAGAGCGCGTCCTCAACCTCATTGAACGGGAGCTGCGCAACCTCAATAAGTTCGCGGTTCCTGGGCCACGGGAGCTACGCAATAAGGCCTTAGAAGAGGCTAAACGCCGCTCCTATGAGTCCCTGCGCGATTGGCTACGGCAGGCTATCCGCAAGGCAAATAAGCATGCCGTCGATCCCTCTGGGAAGCGCGACCCACACGCGGCCACCCGCAAGCGCCGCTTCAGCATTTCTAACCAAGATGCAGACGGTGGCGTGCACATCTCCGGTTACCTCGATGCCTCCGCCGCCGCTGTCTTGGCCAGCGCTTTCGCCCCTGCCAAGAATAAGGGCAGCGAAAGCCTGAGCCCCGAAGACGATACGCGCACCTATGCCCAGCGCATGGCAGATCAGTTGACAGCGGCGCTGGGGAGCTACTTGTCCGCAGGCCAAAAGAAATCGGACGGTCTCGGTTCCTTCTTCGTCGCCACCACTCTTGAAGAGCTACAAGCGATGAGCAGCGATACTCGCTTCACCACGAGCGTGGGAATCGACCTATCCCCGCTCGATCTTCTCCGCCTAGGCGCTGCGCAGCACGACTTTTTCTGCGCCGTTGATGACAAGGGCTTCCCGCTCGAGCTCGGGCGCACTAAGCGCACCGCTTCGCCGTGGCAAAAGCTTGCGCTCGCCGCCAATGAAATCGTATGCACCCACCCGGACTGCAACCGGCCGTGGCAAGACTGCGATGTTCACCACCTGCAGGCGTGGTCCCACGGGGGAGCCACAGACCTCCGGAACCTCACCCTGCTCTGCCGCCGGCACCACGTGGACAATAACGATAACCGCGATGGCCGCAATGGCATGGGGCATGCGGAAAGAGACCCAGAAACGGGCCGAGTGGGCTACCGCTCAGCGCATACCGGCGGGCTTTCACCCTCGGTGGAGCTCAATGACTCCCCTGCGGCAGAGCAAGCCCCGGCGCGCAAGCTCGCCGACCCGCCTGCTCAGCCTCATGAACCGGTGGATTCACCACCCAGTTCCCCGGCCGATTCGCCGCAACCTTCGGCGCAGGACTCACCACCTAGTCCGCCGCCTCCCGGCGCAGCGTGACCATGCCCTACCACCCACTCTCTACCGTGACTTCAGGCCGTACGATCATGTCGTGCGGCCTAGAAGTGCGTGTACAAGCGTTTTGGGGCTGGCCACGCGCAGCGCGTACACGGACTGCCCTACACTGGAGACTCATGCACACCATGCTCGTTACTGGCGGCGCCGGCTTCATCGGCGCCAATTTCGTGCGCCTCATGGCCAAGGTTCGCCCGGATACCCGCATCACCGTCCTGGATAAGCTGACCTACGCCGGCAACCGGGACAACCTTGTGGGCCTCGATGTGGAATTGGTGGAGGGCGATATCGCGGATGCCGCGACGGTGAATCCGCTCGTCGCCAAGGCGGATATCGTCGTGCACTTCGCCGCTGAGTCCCATAATGATAATTCCCTGCGGGATCCCTCCCCGTTTATCCAGACCAATGTGGTGGGCACCTATACCCTTCTGGAGGCGTGCCGAGCATACGATGTCCGCTTTCACCACGTTTCTACCGACGAGGTCTTCGGGGACTTAGAAATTGGGGCGGATACCAAGTTCACGGAGGATACCGCCTATGCGCCCTCCAGCCCTTATTCGGCCACCAAGGCGAGTTCCGATCACCTCGTGCGAGCATGGGTCCGGTCCTTTGGACTGCGCGCCACCATTTCTAATTGCTCAAATAATTACGGGCCTTACCAACACATCGAGAAGTTCATCCCGCGCCAAATCACCAATATCCTTTCCGGGCATAGGCCTAAGCTCTACGGCACTGGCGAGCAGGTGCGCGACTGGATCCACGTCGACGATCACAATGCGGCAGTGCTAAAAATCATCGAAGAGGGGCGGATCGGTGAGACGTATAATATCGGCGCTGACCAGCCGGACATAGATAATAAGCGCATCATCGAGCTGATCTGCGAAATCATGGGACATACCCAAGGAGGTCGGGCCCTGTACGAGCACGTGGCGGACCGCCCCGGCCACGACCAGCGCTATGCCATGGATGCTTCCAAGCTGCGCCGCGAATTGGATTGGCAGCCCCGTTATACCGATATCCGGGCGGGACTAGAAGATACCATCGCCTGGTATCGCGATAACGAAACTTGGTGGCGATCCCAAAAGGAATCTGTAGAAGCCCGCTATAAAGAGCAAGGACAGTAATTATGCAGGTACACAACACCGCCATTGAAGGCCTAAGCATCATTGAGCTGGACGTACACGGAGATAACCGTGGCTGGTTCAAGGAAAACTGGCAGCGCGAAAAGCTTGCTAAGGCCGCACCAGAGCTGGCTTCGTTCCAGCCGGTGCAAAATAATATTTCTTATAACCGCACCGGTGCTACGCGCGGGCTGCACGCTGAGCCTTGGGACAAGCTCATCTCCGTCGCGCACGGCAAGATCTTTGGTGCCTGGTGCGATCTACGAGAAGGTTCCGCAACCTTCGGCAAAATTGTCACCCATGAGGTGGGGCCGGAGACCGCCGTATTTGTACCACGCGGGGTCGCCAATGGCTTTCAAGCCCTCGAGGAAACTTCCTACTCCTACCTAGTCAACGAGCATTGGTCCCCCGAGGCACGCTATACCGGAACCAACCTCGACGCTGTGGAGTGGCCCCTCGAACCACGCGAGGTTTCAGAAAAAGACAAGCAACTGCCGGCGCTTGCAGATGTAGCCCCCATGCCACCCCGCAAAATCCTTGTTACCGGTGCGAACGGTCAGCTTGGCCGGGCACTGAAACGGGTCCTCAAGAATGCCGAATTCTGCACCCACGCGGAATTCGACATCACCAATCCCCCGCAGCGCCAGTGGAAACAATACGAAGCCATCATCAACTGCGCCGCCTACAACGACGTCAATGGCGCCGAGGATGATCGCGCCGCCGCCTGGGCCGTAAACGCCGAAGCGCCAGCCAAACTCGCCCGCATCGCTGCCGAAAACCAGCTGACCTTCGTACACGTATCCAGCGACTACATCTTCGATGGATCCAAGGAGCTGCACACCGAAGACGAGAACCCCTCGCCCCTATCCGCCTACGGGGCGTCGAAGGCCGCTGGCGAAACCGCCGCTCAGACTACACCGCAGCATTATGTTGTGCGCACCTCGTGGGTGTTTGGCGATGGCCCGAATTTCATCGCTACCATGCGCCGCCTCGCCGAAGCGGATAAGGAGCCGAAGGTCATTCATGACCAGCGCGGGCGCCCCACCTTCGCTGAGGATTTGGCCAAGGGCATCGCGCACCTCCTGCGCACCCGGCCCGAGTACGGAATTTATAATATCTCCAACTCCGGCGATACCGTCGGGCGCGATGAAATGGCGATGTCCGTATTCATCGGCCTGGGCCACGACCCCTCAGAGGTCACGCCGGTAAGTACCGAACAGTATCGGGAAATCGCCGGCCCCGAAGCACCGCGTCCCAAAGAATCGACGCTTGCCCTAGATAAAATCGAGGCCACGGGATTTTCCCCGCAGAATTGGCGGGCCGCCCTCGCCTTGTATCTCGCGCTGTACCCGAGCGTGCCCAGTGAGCCCAGCGAACCCAGCGAACCCAGTGTTCCTAGCAGTGCCGGTGAGCCCAGCGCTACTGGCGATACAAGCGAGCCTAGCGCCGAAGAAACCGCCGGAACCGCCAACACTACCGAAAACACCGAGGCCAGCGAGGAGTAGCGATGAAAGGCATTATCCTTGCCGGCGGATCCGGAACGCGGCTTTATCCCATCACTAAGGGCATCTCTAAGCAGCTCATGCCCATTTATGACAAGCCGATGATCTACTACCCTTTGACCACGCTCATCCAAGCGGGAATTCGGGAGATCCTCATCATCACGACCCCCGAGGACGCCGGAGCCTTTCAAAGGCTCTTCGGGGACGGATCCCAACTCGGGTTGATGATCGATTACGCCGTACAGCCCCGCCCAGAAGGATTGGCGCAGGCCTTTTTGATTGGGGAGGACTTTATTGGTGATGACAGCGTCGCGCTGGTCCTCGGCGATAATATCTTCCACGGTTTCGGCGGGGAGCTAAGCCAGTGCCGCAATCCAGAGGGCGGCATCATCTTTGCCTATGAAGTCTCAGATCCGCAGCGCTACGGAGTCGTCGAATTCGACCAAGCCGGCCAAGCGCTCAGCATTGAAGAAAAGCCGGCGGACCCACGGTCTAATCATGCCGTCGTCGGGCTGTATTTCTACGATAACTCGGTCATCGATATCGCTAAGTCCATCACGCCTAGCGATCGCGGGGAGCTCGAGATTACCTCCGTCAACGAGGCCTACCTGCGCCGCGGCGCGTTGAGCGTGCAGCGCCTCCACCGCGGCAGCGTCTGGTTGGATACCGGCACCGTCGATTCCATGAGCGAGGCCGCCGCCTACGTAGAGGTGATGCAGAAAAGGACGGGCATCGTCATCGGTTCCCCCGAGGTGGCGGCCTATGAAGCCGGATTCATCTCGCAGGCGGAGCTAGAAGCGCTAGCCCAGCCCCTCCTCAAATCCGGCTACGGAGAGTACTTGCGCGATTTTTAGTAGCCGCGCTCGATGTACTCGTCGATGCGCGCCGCTTCCGCGCCCACCGTTGTAGCATCGCCGTGGCCCGGCAAGACCTTCGTGTCATCCGGCAGGTTGAATACGACGTTGCGCAGGGATTCGATGATGACATCGAAGTCCGAGTACTTGCGCCCCGTCGCACCAGGCCCGCCGTTGAACAGGGTATCGCCAGACAACAGGGTGCCATCGACGTAGAGGACAACACAGCCCGGCGAGTGTCCCGGGGTGTGGTAGACGGTGATTTTCTCACCGTTGATGTCGAACTGGCCGTTATCGGCTAGGTCGATGTAGTGGGCATCGCCATTGGCCTCTTGCCACAGCATGTCATCGTCCGGGTGCATGTAGACATCCGCATCGAAGCGCTTCGCCGCCTCCGGCGCGAGCTCACAGTGATCGTTGTGCCCGTGGGTCAAGATAATGCCCTCAACCTTGCGATCGCCCACCAATTCCGCCACGGCATCGAGATCGTGGGAAGGGTCGACGATGTAGACGCTGGAGGCATCGCCTAGCACGTAAACGTTATTGTCCACGTCCCATTCGCCGCCGTCCAAGCGGAACTTGCCAGAAGTTACAGTGCTATCAATCTGCATTAAAATTCCACCACCGAACGCAGTACCTTGCCGTCCTTCATAGTTTGGAAGGCAGACTCGACATCGTCAAGCGCGATGCGCTCAGAAACGAACTTATCCAGCGGGAAGTTGCCGGCCTTGTGCAGAGCAACGTATGCGGGGAAGTCGCGCTCCGGCAAGCAGTCGCCGTACCAAGCCGGCTTGATGGAACCGCCGCGGCCGTAGAGATCGATGGCTGGGATGTCCACGTGGTCCGTCAGGTTAGGCACGCCCACCATCACCATGCGGCCGGCATGATCGCGGGAGTAAAAGGCCTGGCGCCACGTTGGCTGGATGCCTACCGCGTCGATGGAAACGTCCGTGCCGAAGCCGCCGGTGAGATCGCGCACCGCATCGATGACCTCCTGCTCCGACATGCCCTTCGAGCAAATGGTGTCGGTGGCACCGAATTCGCGCGCCGTCTCCAGCTTGGACTCGTCAATGTCTACGGCGATGATCTTCGCCGCGCCCGCCAGCTTCGCACCAGCAATCGCTGCCACGCCGACGCCGCCACAGCCAAAGATGGCTACGGACTCGCCCAGCTGGATATCGCCGGTATTGACGGATGCGCCCAGGCCGGCCATGATGCCGCAGCCCAGCAAGCCCGCAGCGGCAGGGTCCATCTCATCAACCTTCGTGCACTGGCCCTCGTGTACTAGGGTCTTCTCCGCGAAGGAACCGATACCCAACGCAGGGGTGAGCTCGGTGCCATCTTCCAAGGTCATGGCCTTGGAAGCGTTGTGGGTATTAAAGCAGTACTTGGGCTCGCCCTTCTTGCAAGCGCGGCACTCGCCGCACACTGCGCGCCAGTTCAGGACGACGAAATCGCCCTCCTCCACGTGGGTGACCGCAGAACCTACGGTCTCCACCACGCCTGCCGCCTCGTGGCCCAGCAGGAAGGGGAAGGCATCCTCGATGTCACCATCGCGGTAGGCCAAGTCGGTGTGGCATACACCGCAGGCCTGTACCCGCACGATGACGTCATTGGGGCCGGGATCGGGAACAACGATATTTACGGTCTCAACTTCCGCGCCCTTAGAGCGGGCAATAACAGCTTTTACAGTCATGTCCACAACCATACCTACATTTTCAATATGGCCGCGGTAATGAAAATGGTTGCTAGGAAGCGGCAATGACGTTGGCCGCGTGCTCGTGGCCGCGCTGGTTCATGTGAATAGGCAGGTTGCCGGGACCCGCCGTAAAGTCCACGAGACCTGCCCACATACGGTCATTCGCATTAGCGCACATGCCGTTATTACGGGTCGAGGGCTTCATGTCCAGGAATTGCACGCCGGTACGGGCCGCCAAATCAACCTGCATCCACTGCGCCTTGTTTTCGTAGTCCTGGGCCATGGGCAGGAAGGTCGAATCCAGCGGCGTCGGGCCAACGTGGACGAGGCAGTAGTGCGGCCCCGAACCGATGGTGGGGTAGCCCACGATCTGGATGCGGGCATTCGGCGCGGCGCGCTTAATCCGCTCAATCTGTGGGGCGGTGCGATCCGTGAATTCCCGGCGGATCTGATCCATGTTCAGATCGCGGTGGTTATAGGTGTCGTTGAAGCCGGTGGTAATCAGCACGCGCGCGGTATCTGGGGTCAGCGCGCCAGATCCGATGGCGGCATCCACCTGCTGCCAGATCTGCGGGCCGTTGGACATCGACACCGCACCAGCGCACGAGAAATCGCGCACCGGCAGGCCAATCTTGGCACCGGTGCGCTTCGCATAGTTGAAGGAAGTGGGGCAGTTCTCCCCGATCACCCGGGAGGGATTGAAGCGGTCCGCCAAGTATTCCCCGCCATTCGGATCCGCCATGACCGAGTCACCGAAGGAGACGAGATTGCGTTCTGCCGCGCTAGCCTGCGGCGCGGCCACCGCACCTACCACCGCGATCGCGGAAGCTACGACCGAAAATGCTTTGAGTTTTATGGATTTCATTGAGGAACCTTTTCTTCAAACCTTGTAACTTAAGTGTAGATTAGTCACTCCAGTAACATTTTTCGAGTTAGAAGCAACATCATCTTTTCTTCTAACGATATCGTTTGTAGTTATATTTTCGTTATCTTCTCTTTTCGGAGCTTTCTCTTCCATGAAATTGACTGATGTTCCCTTCCACGCCTCCGCGCTCAGCCAGTTCTTCCCTGCCCTCTTCAAGTCGGGGCTTATCACCCGGCAAGGCGGGCTTGGCGGGCAGCTCAAGCTCCTGCCCAACCTCGCGCGTTATCGCTTCACCACGGCGCGCGAAATTGAGCAGGCCTATTTAACCTGCCCGGATCGCCTCGCGCTTATCGATGACGACGGCACCCTCACCTACCGCCAGCTGCGATCCCACGCGCAGAATTTCGCCCGCTACCTGCAGTCCTTGCAGCTGACGGAAATCCGGCTGGGCGTCATGGCCCGCAACGGCCGCGGCATCATCATTCCCTTGGGCGCCAAGGGTTACGCCGGTGCCGGAATCTACCTGCTCAATGTCGGTTCTTCCCCAGAGCAGCTGGCCGGCTGCATCGAAGAAAATGGCGTCAACGTCCTCGTCATCGATGATGAATTCATCGACCGCGTCGATCCCAACCTCGATATTCCGGTCATCATTGCCCACGATACGGGGGCGAGCGATCTACCCACGCTCGAAAAGATCGTGAAGAATCCCCTGGATATCGAGCTGCCCACCTTTCCCAAGCACGGCCCCATCGTGCTGATGTCCTCCGGCACGACCGGCATCCCCAAGGGCATCATGCGCCCCGAGCCAACCTTGCCTGTCGTGCTCGCCTCCATCGTGGGCAATATCCCGTGGCGCGCCGATCAGCGCGTGCAGATGACGGCATCTATCTTCCACACTTGGGGCTGGGCCTGCATCAATATCGCCTTGGGGCTGCGCAATACCATCGTCACCCGCCGCGTTTTTGAACCGGAGCAGGTGCTTGATGATGTCCAACGCTACCGCCTCGACGGCATGCTCTCCTCCCCAATCTTTTTCAAGCGCTTGGTGGATCACGATCCCGAGGGTTCCTTCGATACCTCCAGCCTGAACTTCATCGCCTCTGCCGGCAATGCCCTTACCCCGCAGGTGGTCAAGGACACCAATGCGCGCTTCGGCCCCATCCTGTGCAACGTTTATGGTTCCACGGAGCTTGCCCTAGCCTCAACGGCCACGATGGACCAGGTCGCAGAAAACCCCGATGCGGTGGGCAAGGTGGCCAATGGCACCAAGCTACGCATCCTCGATGAGGAGGGCTACCCCGTTCCCCGCGGCGAGGTGGGCGAAATCTACCTCACCAATTCCACCGCCATGACCGGCTATACCAACCCCAAGCTCAAGCTCAATCGGATCGATGGATTGTTGTCGATCGGCGATCTGGGGTACATCGACAAGCAGGGCTTCCTCCACGTCGTGGGCCGGGCCGATGACATGATCATCGTGGGCGGCGAGAATGTCCACCCCCAGTCCGTGACCGAGGTGCTCGAGGCCATGCCCGGCATCGATGAGGTGCACGCGGGTGGCGTGGAGGATAGCGAGACCTTCAGCCGCATCGCCGTATGGGCGGTGCCTACTGCCGATGCCGCCGGCCGCGATCTGACTGCCGATGCCATCCGTGCCTGGGTGCACGAAAAGCTCGCCGAGCACTCCGTGCCCCGCGATGTGCACTTCCTATCCAAGCTGCCGCGCAATGCCACCGGCAAGGTGGTTCCGCGCCTGCTTAAGCACGGCGACTAAGTTTTTCAATGCCCCACCACATCGGTGGGGTAAAGAGCACGGCAAAAAGCCAATAAATCAACCAGAAGCTGCCGTTTAGCCCTACAACCGCGATGCTAACTATAAGGATCGCAGCCGTCACCGCACTGGCATATACGCATTTTCTTAAATTATTATCGGACTGATCTCCAGACTCGGTTTTCGACCTCCCGCTGAGTTTCCGATCCACTGCGCGGATGATATCGCCACCAAAGACCAGCGAAAATGCGATATAAAAAGCTGCGAAACCGTGCATGAATCCCGCTTCGCCGTCATTATGCATAGTGAAAAATGAGAAAATTAACAAGACTATGTCAATAATTGGCGTAGCGATAAAAAATGCCAGTCCAATTCTTGGGGCTTTAACGATGTATCGGAGAACACCGCCCAGAATAAGGCACGCCCAAAAGAGGATTTCTGCTGCGACGGTAGCAATAAGCAATGTATCGTCCGCTCTCTCATCGAGGCCATATAGCCTGCTTCTATTGAAGGAGAGTTTACATTAAGGAAGAGAACCCGCACATATAAAAATGGAGCCGCCTGCGAGAATCGAACTCGCGACCTTTTCATTACGAGTGAAATGCTCTACCGACTGAGCTAAGGCGGCGCGCTGTATAAGCAGCACTGGCGATTCTATCGCAGGGGTGGCGCGGAAAAGAAATCGGGGCTCAGGGTCGGTTTTTGGCGGGCCGGCGCTAAAGACCGGCCCTAGAGGCAGGCCCGCCGCATCCTGCCCACCAAGCCGTCGAAGGCAATCTGCGTGCCCACGTTCTGGGTCAGCTGCTCGCGGCAATAAGAAATGGCGGACTGGCACTCCAAGAGGCCCTCCTCGCTCACCCGCTGCGCCAGCTCGCCAGATAGCCCCGCGAAGTCCGGGTGGGTCATCTCCACCTGCGCGCCCACCTTTGTCATCAGCGCGTCGCGGTAAATTCCGGAGAGATCGACGAGCACCAAGTCGAGGTTATCGATGACCCGTCGCTTCGCCCGCTTCTTGTGCTGTTCTTGTAAGTCCTTGATGGCGGAGCGGGCATCGCGCTGCGCCTTCGCCGCGCCCTTGCCCTTCGCGCCCACGCCAAAGGTATTTTCCAGCTTGGCCAGCTCCGCTTCCTCTTCCTCCTTGTGCGATTCCTTCGCGTCCGCATCCACCAGCTTAAGAAGCGAGGTCACCGCCTGAAAGCCCTGGGATTCGTGGAAGATGTCTTCCGCCAGGTTGATGGCCACCGCCCGTCTTTTTTGCACCGTAGGATCTGCCACCAAGTGGCGCGCCCTGCCCACGTGGCGCAGGGAGGTCACGGCGGCGAGGCGGGCATCGTGATCCGAGGCGCCTTCGCTCACCAACTGCGCAACGATATTTTCCACCGACGGCGAGGGGATGTACAGGTGCCGGCAGCGCGAGCGGAGGGTCTGGGAGAAGTCCTCGGGGGCATCGGAAGGCGCGCACATGATGATCACGGTGCGCTCCGGCGGCTCCTCCACCGTCTTCAGCAGCGCGTTGGCGCCATTATTGTTCAGGCGATCCGCGTTATTGAAGATCACGACGCGCCACGGGGCGACCGTGGGCAAGCTCGCGGCGCGCCCGATGACCTCGCGCACCGTATCCACCGGGATGATGACCTCCTGCGGGTCCACCAAGACCAGGTCCGTGTGCTGCTTAGTCTCCAGCACGGCGCGGCAGGCCTCGCATTTTCCGCAGCCCGGCTCCTCCGGATCCGTGCACATGAGCGTGGCCGCGAAATCGATTGCGGCCAAGGAACGCCCGGAACCGGGCGGACCGGTAAAGAGCCAGGAATGGCTCATCGCCCGCGGATCTGCCCCCGGCATCCCCCGCGCCGCCCGCGCGGCACCCAAGATAGTGCGGGCCACACCTGGGGTATCTGCCAATCGTTGCGCAACGCTTCCCGTATTCACTCGCTCTAGCCTACTGGTCTTACTACAGTAAGTAGTTATGAACAGACTATTGCGTGGCGCTCGTTGGCTTATGGGAACCCAATGGCCGGTATACGCTGCCTTGGTCTTGGGCGCCAATATCATCGGCGCCATCGCGATCATGACCTTTATCCTCTATTTCCTGCCCATGCCGGAAATCGAGGACTTTGCCGCCGAGCTGCCCAACCTAAAGGGCGTGGCGGCGGTCTATCTCGTCTTTGCGGTCATCATCGGCATCGCCGCGACCCTGCTGCTCTTCCGCCCCGTGCTGGACTGGCAGCGCAATCCCGATGCACACGATCCGAATATGGTGCGCACCCTCGTACTGCGCATCCCTGTGTACCAATCCCTGGTCGCGGCCGCAGTCTGGCTCATCGGCATCATCTTGACCGTGGCTATCTCCAGCGGGCAATCCGGGCGCCTCGGGCTCGTCGTGGGTGTCTCCACCACCCTGGCGGGCCTGGTGGTCATTATCTTGACCTACCTACAGGCCGAGCGCCTCGTGCGACCCGTCGCAGCCCAGGCCGTCGCCCGCCGCTTCGAAGATTCCACCGTCGAACCGCCCATCAAATACCGCCTGTTTTCCACCTGGCTGATGACCTCCGGCGTACCGCTGCTCGGCATCGTGCTGGTGCTGTTGGGGCAGCACACCGGGCTTTTCTCTGGCGATGCCAGCGAAATCATCCCGGCTATCGTGGCGCTGGCGCTCACCGCGCTGGCCACCGGGTTTATCGGCACCAGCTTTGCCATCATGAGCGTGGTCGATCCCATCGTGGAGCTGCAGGATGCGATTAACCGCGTGCGCCGAGGCGAGGCCGATGCCGAGGTCGATATTTACGATGGATCCGAGCTCGGCGTCCTGCAGGCCGGTTTCAATGAGATGATGCGCGGGCTGCGCGAGCGCCAGCGCGTCCGCGATATCTTCGGCCGCTACGTAGGCACCGAGGTGGCCCAGCGCGCCCTTGATGAGCGCCCAGAATTGGGCGGCGAGGACCGCAAGGTCGCGGTGCTGTTTATCGATGTCATCGGTTCCACCACCTTCGCTGTCAACCACTCCCCCGAGGAAGTGGTCACGGAGCTCAATAAATTCTTCGAGCACGTCGTAACGGTGGTGCACCGCAATAAGGGCATCATTAATAAGTTTCAGGGCGATGCCGCCCTCGCCGTTTTTGGCGCACCGCTCAATGTGTACGACTCGACCTCGATGGCCCTGCAGGCCGCCCGCGAGCTGCGCGGGGAATTGCGCGGGCTCGAGCTGCAGGCCGGTATCGGTGTCGCCTCCGGCCACGTGGTGGCAGGCCACATCGGCGGCGCGGATCGCTTCGAGTACACCGTCATTGGCGATGCCGTCAACGAGGCCGCCCGCCTGACCGAAATGGCTAAGGACACCCCCGGCCAGGTCCTGACCAACGCCGCCACCCTAAAGACGGCCAACGAGGCCGAGCAGGCCCGCTGGACCGTCATGAAATCCATTGAGCTGCGCGGGCGCCGCCGCATGACCCAGCTGGCCCGCCCCATTCGCGCCAGCCTGGCAGAACGGTGCGAAATCTAGTGGCCAGAACCCGCCTCATCGTGCCCGATGCTGCGCGCGGAATGGCGCTTTTAGGCATCGCGATAGCGAATATGACCACCGCGTGGATCATCACTGAGGACCGGCCGGGCGCGTATTTCGGCGGCATCCTCGATGACAGCGTGCTCGATAAAATCGCCGTCGTCTTCGGCGCTTTCTTCGTGCACAATCGCGGCCTGCCCATGTTTTCTACCCTGCTGGGCTTCGGCGTGGGGCTTATTGCGATGAGCCTGTGGCGGCGGGGATTTCCGCTGGGGGAGGCAAGGAGGGTCATCGCCAAGCGCTATGGCTTCCTCGCGCTGCTAGGGGCGGTGCACATGGTGCTGCTGTTTTGGGGCGATATCATGTTTGTCTATGGCATAGCGGGCATAGTCATTGCCCTGCTGCTCACGCTGCATAATTCTACGCTGCGCAAGATTTCTCATATCGCGCTCGGGGTGCTGACGGTGCTCGGCATCGCCGCGTTTATTTTCTCCGCGGTTGACGGCGGGCTCAATATCCCCGTCGATGCCATTGGCACGGTAAATTCCTATGGTGACCTGCTGCTGAGCCAGCTTCTCACCCTAGGCGCGCAGATCATCTCCGCCCCGCTCATCGTGCTGATGTACCTACCAGTCATGCTGGTGGGCTTTGTGTGGGCGCGCGAGGGCGTGCTTGCCGATGTCCCCTCTCACCGCCCCCAACTCCTGCGCTGGGTGGCCATCGCCGCCGCCGTAACGCTGGTCATTGGCACGCTGTGGTCCTTGGGCACCCTCGGGGTAATCGATCAACGTTGGGCGAACGCCGCCAGTAGCGCCAATTCCACCCTCGGCGTGCTGACCGGGCCGGGCATCCTCGCCGGGCTCGCCCTTATCTTGCAGCCCGTGCAAGAGCGCCTAGCCGCAGGCGCCTCCGTGCCCGCGCTCTTGTGGCCCTTCGTCGCGCTGGGTAAGCGATCCATGAGCGGTTACGTGGGCCAGTCGATACTATTTTTCCTGCTCGTGCACCCCTTCACGCTGGACTTCGGCCACGAGCTTGGTGCCTTTGGACAAGCCGGGCTCGCCTGCGGCGTGTGGCTGGTGACCGTAATCGGCGCCTGCGTGCTCGAAGCGCTGGGCCTGCGCGGGCCCTTCGAGGTGGTGCACCGCCGGCTATCTTATGGCCCGAGCATGCAGCCGGAGCGGAGCTTACCTAGTCAGGGCCTTACCTAGACAGGGCATCGACTAGCAGGAAGTGCCCCAAGGCAAAGGCGCCGGCCTCCGCCGCGCCCACCGCCTTGGCAGCCCTCGTGGGCTTGGCATGTTTCTTGTTCTTCTGGGACCCGGCTGCTGCTATTCGCGCCCGCAGCGCCGTCAGGCCTTCCGCCGCAACCAAAAGGTTCGCGCCGTGGCTCAAGCCCTTCGTCGCATCGGTGCGCAGGCGCGGATCGCTCGCCAGCGCCGAGGTGGTCAGCACCGCCGCGCCGCCCACCGCTACCGCGGTCCGGGTGGGCTGTTTGCGCGTGGCAAAGAGCGCCGCCGCCCAAGCGATGGCGCGCAGGCCCCAACCGCGGGCATCGTTGCGCGCGCCGCGCCGGTAGAGCACCCACGAATACGCCGCGTGGCTAGCGGTTACGCCGGCCACACCAAGGAGGGAGGGGCGGTGCAAGCGGCGCGTCTTTTCCACCTGGCCCACCGCGCCGGCCAACAAGGCGGGGCTCAGGGTGGGGTCCTGCGCCTCCGCTGCCAATAGCGGCAAAAGCGGCGTGCTCGTTACGGCGTGTGCCTTCTTCCAGCCAAAGAGACGGGACCATACCGTAGACTCGCCTAGCGCTAGGTACGCGAAGCGCCGCCAGCCCCGCGGCGTGCGCCGGGCTGGGTCGGTGACATCAGCAAAAGTTTCAGACACCGCGCGGGTCAAGGCCGCGGTGCCTTCCTCGGTGCGGGCAAGAAAATCATTCATGCCCGCCACCTTACTTATTTCTGCGCTTATTTCTTCCGCGAGCCGGCCTTAACCACGTTCTTCGTGCCGGGCGAAGGCTTCGAGCTAGATTTCTTAGCCGCCTTCTTCGTGCCCTTCTTAGTGGCCTTCTTGGTTGCCTTCTTCGTCGATTTCTTGGTCGACTTCTTTGTGCTCTTCTTAGAAGACTTCTTCGTGGACTTCTTCTTCGTCTCCCCAGAGGCCTCTTTGGCGCGGCGCTCGGAGAGGAGCTCGTTGGCGCGGGCATCGGTAAGCTGCTCCGGATCGTCGCCGCGGCGCAGGGACGCATTGGTGGTGCCGTCCGTGACGTACGGGCCGAAGCGGCCATCCTTAACGGTCATAGGCTTGCCCGAAACGTCATTATCGCCGAGCTGCTTCAGCGGCGGCTGTGCTGCCGCGCGACCCCGACGCTTCGGCTCCGCATAAATGCGGCGCGCCTCATCCAGGGTGATGCTAAAGATCTGCTCTTCCTTAGCCAGCGAGCGCGAATCCGTGCCCTTCTTCAGGTATGGGCCGTAACGGCCGTTTTGGGCGGTGATCATCTCCCCGTCGTCCACGCCCACCTCGCGCGGCAGGGATAGCAGCTCAAGGGCCTGTTCCAGCGTGACGGTCAGCGGCTCCATCGAGCTAAAGAGCGAGGCTGTGCCAGGCTTCAGCTTCTCATCAATGTAGCCATTGATGCGCTTTTCCTTCTGCTTCGCGGCCGTCTTAGTCTCCCAATTCTTGGCGCGCTTGCCTTCCTCGGCGCGCTGCTTATCCTCTTCTGCGCGCTCTTGGGCGACGATCTCCAAGGCCTCCGCCTCAGCCTTCTCCCGCTCATCATCGCGCACGACCTCGGTGACATAGGGACCAAAGCGGCCTTCCTTAGCCACCACCATGCGGCCGTTTTCGGGATTCTCGCCCAACTGACGCCCGCCCTGCGAGGTAGCAAAAAGCTTTTCCGCCAGCTGTTCATTCAGCCCATCTGGGGTCACGGTTTCTGAGAGGTTGGCGCGCTGGTATTCCACGCTACCGTCCTCATTAGTGCCGATCGCGCGCTCGATATAGGGCCCGTAGCGGCCGACGCGCACGAAGACCTCGCGGCCCTCAGAATCGGTATAGAGCTTGAGCGAGTTGACCTTGCGGGCATCGATGGCCTCGAGGTTGACATCGATAAGCGATTTCAGCCCACCATGCCGCGCGATGGAGGCCGCCTTGTGCTCGTTGGCCTCAGCATTGCCAAAGTAAAAGCCGTTGAGCCAGTCCGTGCCATCCTCCGTGCCGGTGGCAATCGAGTCCAGCTCATCTTCCATGGACGAGGTGAAGTCATAATCCACCAGCTCGGTGAAGTTTTCCTCCAAGAGGCCCACCACGGCGAAGGCCACCCACGAAGGAACCAGGGCGTTGCCGCGCGAGACGACGTAGCCGCGGTCCTGGATAGTCTTGATGATGGAGGCATACGTCGAGGGGCGCCCGATGCCCAAATCTTCCATCTTTTTCACCAGGCTGGCCTCTGTATAGCGCGCCGGCGGGTTGGTGGAGTGACCTTCTGCCGAAACCTCTTCGGCCTGAAGATCGCGGCCCTCCTCCAGGTGTGGCAGGCGGTTGTCGCTCTTCTTGCTCGTATCCTCGTCGGCGCCGTAAGCCTTCAAGAAACCCGGGAAGGTAATGGTGCGGCCGGTTGCAGAGAACTCGACGTCGTAGGTGCCGTTATCCGTGTTCGCGGTGCCAGCGACCGCCACCTTCATGGAAGTGCCCTTGGCATCGGCCATCTGCGAGGCCACGGTGCGCTTCCAAATTAGGTCATAGAGCTTAAATTCCTCCGCATCCAGCTGGCTAGAAAGCTGGCCCGGGGTGGCAAAGGACTCACCGGCGGGGCGGATAGCCTCGTGCGCCTCCTGCGAGTTCTTCACGCGGCGGTCATAGACGCGCGGGGAATCCGAGACGTATTCTTCGCCATAAATGCTGGTCGCGGAGCTGCGCGCGGCGTTCAAGCCCTGCTGGGACAGCGAAGAGGAGTCCGTACGCATATACGTAATGTGGCCGTTTTCATAGAGGCGCTGCGCAATACGCATCGTGCGCTCCGAGGTAAAGTGCAGGCGCCGGCCCGCCTCCTGCTGCAGCGTCGAGGTCATAAACGGCGCATAAGGCTTGCGGGTATAGGGCTTGTGCTCCACCCCGGCTACTGTCATGCCCGCGCCCTGCAGGGACTTTTCCAAGGCCTCCGCCTGCGGCTGGGTAATGACGATGACGTCCTTGGTTTTCACATTTCCGCTATCATCGAAATCGCGGCCCAAAGCCACGCGCTTGCCATTAACCGCGGTCAGGCGCGCGTCAAAGGCCGACGGGCCCTCGCCACTGCCAGCTCCCGCGTCCAAGGTGGCGAGCAAATCCCAGTAATCGGCGGAGATAAACGCCATGCGCTCGCGCTCGCGCTCGACGATGACCCGCGTGGCCACCGACTGCACGCGCCCGGCCGAAAGCCGCGGCATAACCTTCTTCCACAACACCGGGGAGACTTCGTAGCCGTAGAGGCGGTCGAGGATGCGACGGGTTTCTTGGGCATCGATAAGGTCATAGTCCAAGTCGCGGGTGTTTTCCGCCGCCTCCAGGATGGCGGACTTGGTGATCTCATTAAAGACCATGCGGCGCACCGGCACCTTGGGCTTTAAAACCTCCAATAGGTGCCAAGCAATGGCCTCGCCCTCGCGGTCCGGGTCTGTTGCCAGCAAGAGGTTATCGCACTGCTTCAGCTTGGATTTGAGGTCAGCGACCTTTTTCTTTTTATCCGGGCTGACGACGTAAAGCGGGGCGAAATCATCTTCCGGGTTAACACCCAAGCGGGCCCAAGATTCTTTCTTGAACTTCGCCGGCACGTCGGCAGCGCCCCGCGGGAGATCGCGGATATGCCCCACGGAGGCCTCCACGATGTAGTTATCTCCCAGGTACGGCTGGATCTTCTTCGCCTTAGTCGCCGACTCCACAATCACTAAAGTTTTGCCCGGCTCGGCCGCTTCTGCCACTTCGACTTCATCCCTTTCGATGATGCGAACATTAAAATTTGTGCGCTTTCAGCAATCGCCCCTAGCGTACACAGGTGGTTTATACCGTTCTTCGCACCATATACTTGGTACTACCAAAAGGCTTTGTAGGGGGCGCTTCGCACCCCCACCGAACCGGTCTATACTGACCTTTTTAGAAAGTCCAGCAGCTGTGAAAGCATTGTTGGGGACGATAGCACACCCACAACACACCCCGTGGAGGATTAGATGGTTGACACAGTAACGATGTGGATTGAAGCCATCATGGGCACGGAGTGGGTGTATCCAATCGTGGGCCTGCTCATTTTCGGGGACTGTTTCTTTCCAGTGCTCCCTTCCGAAATCCCGCTGAATATGGCCGGCGCCTGGGCCGGCTCGCAGGGATTTCCGCACCTGCCCACCATGTTCTTTGCGGCGCTCGTAGCCGCCATGTTGGGCGATAACCTGTGCTTTTTGCTGGGCACGCGGTTTATGCCACTGCTTAACCGCATTCAGAAAGGAACGAAGGCCTACGAGGCCCTCACCTGGGTAAAACGCAATATGCGCCGCGGCGGTGGCGCGGCCATTATCATTGCGCGCTTTATCCCCTCAGCAAGGCTCTTTATGACCATTTTACTGGGGTCAATGCGCTTTCCCTGGCCGGTCTTCCTTTTCTTCGACACCATTGGCGTGATGCTCTGGGCATTCCAAGCCTTGGCCATTGGTTATGTGGGCGGCTTGGCGTTCTCCGATACCCCACTGTTTGCGATGGTTATCAGCATTATCGCCGCCGTATTCATCGGCTTGGGACTGCAAAAGGCCCAAAACAGCATCATGGAGTGGTGGGATACCCGCCGCGGCTACGCCGAAACGCCCTAGGGCTCTAACCCCCTGGGGCTCTAAACCCCCTGGGGTTTAGAGGATGGAAACGGCCTGCGCCTGGTCGCCCTTCGGGCCGGATCCAACCTCGAAGCTGACCTTCTGGTTTTCTTCCAAGGTGCGGAAGCCGCTGCCCTGAATTTCGGAGTAGTGCACGAAGATGTCTCCACCGCCGTCCTCGCGCTCGATGAAGCCGTATCCCTTTTCGGAGTTAAACCACTTAACGGTTCCTTGAGTCATGGTGAACTGAGTTCCTTTTCTTAAAGAGGTAGCGCGGAAACCGCGCCGGTAGTTATTCGGTAAATGGGTCCTCGAGCAGTACCGTGAAGTATAAAACCGCACCAAGACAACATTGGCCTGTCAACAGTGTGACACGTTCCACGCCAAAGCGATAGATTTAACTCACAAGGGGGTAAAAATTGTCTCACCCGGCTGGCGATAACCCCATTGGTGAAGAGCTCCTAGAACTCATCCAGCGGCGCCTTTCTGAGTCCACCCTGACGTTTCACACCACGCTCCCGGCGCAACGGGCCCGCTACGCCGATTGGCCGGAGTGGGTGCTGCCGGGGTTGAAGGAGAAGGTGGTAGATGGGGGCATCGGCAAGCTCTATGCGCACCAGGCCGAGCTCGCCGAATGCGCGTGGCAGGGCCGCGACGCGGTAATTTCCACCGGTACCTCGTCCGGAAAATCCCTGGGCTATCAGCTGCCCATCCTCACCCGGTTGGCAGAGGATCAGACCGCGTGCGCGCTCTACCTCACCCCCACCAAGGCCCTGGGATCGGACCAGCTGCAGTCCGCGCTCGAGCTGTGCCGCGGGATTCCGGAGCTCAAGAACGTGGTGCCCGCGCCCTATGACGGCGATACGCCCCAGGAGTCGCGGGCGGGCGTGCGCGAGCATTCGCGCCTGGTGTTTTCCAATCCCGATATGGTGCACATGTCCATGCTGGCCGCGCACGCGCGGTGGGCGCGGGTGCTGCGCCACCTGGAGTTCATTGTCATCGATGAATGCCATTCCTACCGGGGCGTATTCGGCGCCAATGTGGCCCTGGTGGTGCGCCGCCTGCTCCGTCTGTGCCGGCATTATGGATCGCGGCCCACCATCATTTATGCCTCCGCAACCATGAATGATCCGGCGCGGCATGCCGAGCGCCTCACCGGCCGCCCGGCGCATGCGATTACTGAGGATTCCGCCCCCACCGGCGCGCGCACGGTCGCGCTCTGGGAGCCTGGATTCCTGGAGGGCGCGGAGGGCGAGCACGGCGCCCCCGTCCGGCGCGCGGCCACCACCGAGGCAGCCGAGATGATGGCGACCTTCATCGCGGAAGGCGCCCGGACCATGACCTTTGTGCGCTCCCGCCGCTCCGCCGAGGTCGTGGCGATGGTAGCCGCCGAGACCCTCTCCGGCAGTTTGGGCCGGCCGGATTTCGCACAGCGCATCGCCGCCTACCGCGCCGGTTACTTGGCCGAGGACCGCCGCCGGCTAGAGCAAGCGCTTGACGATGCCTCCCTATTAGGCGTCGCCACCACCTCCGCCCTCGAGCTGGGCATCGACGTCGGCGGGCTCGATGCCGTGGTTACCGCAGGGTTTCCGGGCACCGTGGCCAGTTTTTGGCAGCAAGCCGGGCGCGCAGGCCGCCGCGGTCAAGGCTCGCTCGTAGTGCTCGTAGCCCGCGATGAACCCATGGATACCTACCTGGTGCACCACCCCGATGCGCTACTGGGAAAACCGGTAGAAGCAAGCGTCTTTAACCCCACGAATCCCTACATCCTCTTTGGACACCTCTACTGCGCGGCGGTGGAAAAACCGCTGGATGATGCCACCATTGCTCAGTGGGGTGCCAGCGAGGTCATCCACCAGCTTGCGGAGCAAGGCCTCGTGCGCCGCCGCGAGCGCGGATGGTTTGCCGTGCCCATTCCCGCTTCCAGCGCGGAGGAGCTCTCTCCGGAAACCGCCCACTCAGCGGTATCGCTGCGCGGCGGATCAGGCGAGGAGGTCATGATCGTGGATGCCTCCGATGGGCGTCTTTTGGGCACCATCGATGCAGCCCGCGCGACCAGCCAGGTCCACCCCGGCGCGGTCTACCTGCACCAGGGCGAAAGCTTTGTCATCGAGGAACTCCTCCTGGCCGATTATGTGGCGCTTGCCCGCCCGGAAACCCCCGAGTATTCGACCACCCCGCGCTCCACGACAGATATTCGCATCGTGCGCGAGGCCGATAACCTGGTCAATTACTCCCCAGGCCTGTGGGTGGCGGACGTGGAGGTCGAGGTCACCGACCGCGTCACCGGCTATCAGGTGCGGCTTGCCGATGGCACCATCGGCGACGATATCCCCCTCGATCTCCCCGAACAGCGGCTGACCACCCGCGCCGTGGCCTATACCATCGACCCGCTGGCGCTTTCTGCGATGGGCATTACCGCCGCCGATATCCCCGGCACCCTGCATGCGGCCGAACATGCCGCCATTGGCCTGCTGCCGCTTATCGCCACCTGCGACCGCTGGGATATCGGCGGCGTATCCACCGCCCTGCACGCGGATACACAGCTTCCCACCATCTTTGTTTACGACGGCCGCCCCGGTGGCGCCGGGTTTGCCGAAGAGGGATTCCGCCGCTTCCCCGAGTGGATCGCGGCCACCTTTGAGGCGGTGCGCTCCTGCCCGTGCGAGGCCGGGTGCCCATCGTGCGTGCAATCGCCCAAGTGCGGCAACGGAAATAATCCTCTGAGCAAGGACGGCGCCATCAAGCTGCTCGGCGCGCTCGTCACCATGACGCAGGATGCCGCGGTTTAGACTGGGCCCGCCTTGGCCTTGGCGCTCTGGCCGCGCACCGCGGCAACGGCGATGATATCGGGTACATTTTCTGTGCATTCCTCGAGGCTCGCGCCGTTATCCCGCGCGGTGCTTTCTGCGGCCGCACATGCATCCTTGCCGGTGGCTAAGGCCCACGCGCCGGCCACGGCGGCAAGGTCCGCGGCCACTTGCGCTTCATGGCGCGCGGTCACACGAGATCCCACCGCCGCGATGACCAGCAATAAGCTGATAATGGCGACGATGATTCCGGTGGCTGCGATGGTGGCGTATCCATCCTCGCCGTGGAGCCTGCTAGTCATTGCCGGCCACCTCGGCGGGAAAGACCGCTTCCGCGCTCATGGTGCCAATGGGAGCATCGACGCTTACCGATGCCCTGATAAGCCCCGCACTTTCCTGCACGCTCACCCGGGCATCCTCGCGCGCCGGTTGGTACTCGACGCCGATGGCGTGCGACCTAGCCGCCGCGCCCGCCATATCCACCGCCGCGATATAGGACGCCATCGTCGCAATCGCACCGATGATGCCCGCCGCCACGAGGACGAGGGAGCTTAATGCCAGGGCGGCCTCGATGGTCACGGAACCATCGTCATCGACTACCGTGCGCATGATTCCTCCTTTCTTGTTTTCTAGTGCGCCCGGCTAGCTTGGAGTATTCGATAGCGCATCGGTGATAATTCCCTCGATGGCATCGACCACACCGCCGCCGTTGATAACCATGTACAGCACGCCGGCAAGCGCTGCGGCCGCGAGCGATCCCATGGCGTATTCAATCGTGCTCATCCCCTCATCGTTGCGGACGAGGGCGCGGGTGAGCTGGGAGTACTTAATAAATAGTGCAGACATTTTAGGAGTCCTTTCTTAAAAGGTGTGGTGGTTGAGTGGTTGAGTAGAAGTGAAAGGTGGTGCGTCTAGAAAAGCTGCGCGCCCAAGCTGATCACTACGGGCGCGAGGCCTAGAACGATGAATGCTGGCAGGAAGCACACCGCCAGTGGGAGGGCAATGAATACTCCTGCACGCTCTGCTTTAGCCGTAGCGTGAGCAGATGCTTCGGCGCGCAATGAAGTACAGATTCGCGTACATCCGGCGGCTATGGTGGCGCCGGATTGGCCCGATAAGATGACAAGCCCCGCCACGTCCTCTAGTCCCGCATGGCCTTTCATGTGGTCCCATGCAGATTCCGTGGGCACGCCAACCCCTAGGAGCGCGGATACCGTCTCCCACAGGTGCTGGGTATCGGCCTCTGCCGTGCGCGCGACTGCCGTAGCAGCCGCGTGCACCGTCAGGCCCGCACTCAGGCAAGCTGCGAAAAGTTCGATATCCCCGGCCACGAGGAGTGGATCCACGGTGGTAGATGGCTGGAGTTTGCTCATCAATCCCCCGCGCGCTGTTGCGCCATCGCGCTTTCTTGGGCCGGCGCGCGGGGTCTTCGCCGTGTGCTGCGCTGTGTATTGTGCCGTAGCCGGCCCCAGCCGCCCCTTGGTGGCCGGCAGCCCAACGAGCACGGCCAGCGCCAGGCAGATAAAGGCCATCATGGTGCCGCCTTCCTGATAATGACGCGGGACCAGGCAAAGCCGCCGCAGGCAAGCCCCACCCCGATGACCAGCAGGATTCCGCCTAATCCCCCGCCGAGCAAGAAGCCCAGCGAATTGGCCCCCATCGCCCCGCCCATGGCGATGCCCGCAATGGGAAGGCAGGCCAAGACCGTGGCCGTAGCTTGGGGTCCTTGCAGCCCGGCCGCGGTGGATTGGTGGTGGCGGCGCAGCGCATCCATTCGGCTTTGGGCCTGCTCAAAGAGGCTTGCCACCGCGATGCCGTGCTGTGTGGATAATTCAAGCAGGTGGCCCAGCCGGGTAAGTTCTGCATCCGCATGGGCTCCTGAGAGCGCCACGTGTGGGGGCGCACCGCGCGCCGCCGCGGTAGCAGTGGATTCTAAGGCCGCGCTCATATCCCGCGGCGTCGTCGAGGGAAGGGACTCCGCCCCGCGCGATAGCGCCCTTGCAAGGGTTGCCCCAGCGCGCAGGTCAGCGGTGACGACCCCGAAGTATCCGGCTAGGGCTTCGCGGCCGCACCGGCGCGTGCGGGCGGCCATGATGTCCTTGACATACCACGACACGCACCAGGCGATGATCGCTGCCGCAACCGCAATACTCATCCGCCCGACCGAGAAGAAGACCAAGCTGCCGCAGAATACGGCGCCCAAAATGGCTAAGGAGCTGGCCTTTATCCGGCTGCCCTTGCCAGCAATGCGGGATGCGCTCGAGGGCACAGACAGCAACAGCGCTGCGGCGAGCAATAAGAAGCTAAGCATCCGCCTGACCTCCTGCTTCTTCGTGCGGTTCCTCCAACAGCGCGGCCGAGAATTCCGCAAAGCCGGGCGCGGGGCCCTCGGTTGCACTCCAGACGATGCGCGGGGTGACCGGATTGCCCTCTAAGACGCCGATATGGGCCAGGCGCCGGCCATGTGGCGTGCGCTCCATGGTCAGCACCACGTTGACGGCGGCCGCTAATTGCGAGTGCAGGGCGCTGCGGTCCAGGCCGCCGAGCGCGCCGAGGGCCTCCATGCGGGCGGGTACCTCAAAGAGGGAATTGGCGTGCAAGGTGCCCGCGCCACCATCGTGTCCCGTATTCAGCGCGGCGAGGAGATCGACTACCTCTGGGCCGCGAATTTCACCGACGACGATGCGGTCTGGGCGCATGCGCAGCGCCTGCCGCAGCAATTGCGCCATGGTGATTTCCCCGCTACCTTCAGCGTTTGCCCGGCGCGAGACGATGCTCACGCAATGCGGGTGGTGGGGTGATAGCTCCGCCGTATCTTCGATGACCACGATGCGCTCGCGCTCGGATACGGTCCCTAAAAGCGCCGAGAGCAGCGTCGTCTTGCCGGAACCGGTTCCGCCAATAACGAGGAAGGACACCCGCTTGTCCACCATCGCGGCAAGCAGTTGGCCAATGTCTTCGGGCACGGTGCCATTGGCCACCAACTGCGGCAGAGTGGTCTGCGCCTGCCGCAATACGCGCAGGCTAATGCACGTTCCGCCCACGGCGGGTGGGCTTAAAAGGGCGTGCACGCGGAGCACGACGCCATCGGGGCGCGTAACGCGGCCATCGGCAAAAGGCTGGGCATCATCAAGCCGCGTTCCCGAGGCCGCGGCCAACCGGGAAGCGAGCTGGCGCACCTCCCCATCGTTGCGAAAGGTGATATCGCTGCGCTCTAGCCCCTCGCCGCGGTCCATGAAGACGTCTTCGGGCCCGTTGACCACGACATCGGTCACGCCCTGCCGGGCCAATAAGGCATCCAGTGGCCCCATGCCGGTGGCGTCCTGGCGCAGGCGCCGAAGCAGATCCACTACGGCTACGTCACTGATGACCCCCGCTTCCTCGCGGATCCGCCGGGCCAAGCTAGAGGCGTCGTGCACCAGATCTGGTTCGGCAGCAATGAGCCGCTGCATCTTCTCCATGGTTTCGGTCGAACTATCCATCGCTGCGCTCATACCCCTACCTCCTCGCGCACCGCAGTGGCGGTTTTGGCCAAAGCCGCGGGAAGTCGGGCCGGGAGTCCGCCGATCTCGATGCTGCGGGTTAGCCCGCGCACGGTAGGCAATTGGGCACTGACCCGGTGGTGGATGATGTCTTCTACCTCCGGCGCGCTCAGCGCCGCCCACTGCCGTTGGCGCAGCACCACCACGATGTCGCGCCGGGCCTCATCCATGCGCAGGATGAGTTGTGCGGCCGCCGCTGCCGATCGCACCTCCGCAGCCACCACCAACACCACGTGCGTGCAGGCAGCCGGGATATTTTCCGCCGTGCAATCCACAACGCACAGGCCCTCGCCTGCGTGCGCCGCAGACGTCGCCGCCGCCAAGAGCGCGGCATCCAGCGTGAAGGTGTCTTTCACCGTGCTGCGCGCCGCGGATAGCACCGCTATGTCATCAGCGGTAGAAGGCAAGGCGCGGTAAAGATCTGCGGCATCGATGCTGCCATCGCCAATATTGAGCTCCGGCCAGCGGGCACCTGGCGCGGTTTCCACGCCGAGGAGGAGATCGAGCCCGCCGGAGTGCGCGGTGGCATCGATAAGCAGCGCCCTCGCCTGCTCGCCCGCCGTGCAGTGAGATCGCGCCAAGGCTGCTGCAAAGGTAGAGGCTCCTACCCCACCACTGGCGCCCACCACCGCGATGGTGGCGGTACCGGGGCGATCTTCTGGCGGGTGCGCGGCCTGGGCGATTGCCGCCAGCAGGTCCTTAATCTCCGCGGGGATAATGAAAGCGCGGTCCGCATGGCAGGCAAGCGCTGCCTCATAATCGATGGGCCCCGGATCCGCGGCGAGGAAAAGCACCGGGGCGGGCGCGGTCTGTGCGGCTTGGGTCGAGGCGATAACGCGCGCCATGAGCGCGTCGACCAAGACCATATAGGCTCCGGGGAGGCTGCGTGGGATATCGCGGGGATCGGTTACCGTGATGACCTCGTGGCTGGTCGCGGCGGCGGCATGGACCGCCTCGGCGCGCAGGGCTTCCTCGCCTATGGCGACGACGATGGTGGAGCGAGAGTGTGCTGTATTCATGTCCCCTAGCCTGAAGCACCCGCCTCGGCTGCACTAGGGATGGGACTTCCCGCCTGTGGATAAAAGGGCAAAAGCTACCACTTAGCGCTCAGTTAGTTGAAATTTCTACAAAGCCTTGTGGATAACCGTAGATATAGGTGACGGCCCGCGCATCGGGGGTGCGCGCGGGCCGTCGGTAACCCGGCCTCGGGGGGCGAGCCGGGGCAGGCCGCACAGTATATCGGGGCCTTGCACCTATTATTATGACACGTTCACTACCCGATCACAACAGCTAAGAAAAATTATCTACCTGCACGGCGCTGACCTGCACCGAATGGATGTTCACCGCCTACCGGGTACGAGCGTACGGTTAGGCCGCGCGGGCGATGGCATCGGCTTCTTTGCCGCCTACCTCCCAGGCGGAGAGGTGAAAAAGCACCACCTCGCCGGGGCTGTCGCGGTAGCTCGCGCGGCACTCGCGGTAGGCCGTGGAATGGCGGTGGAAATACACCTCTGGCACGGCGAACCCGCGGGGATCGAAGCCGGTGTGTATGGCGGCAAGGCGGGCCGCAACGCGTGCTACGACGCCGCTGCGCGGGCCAAAGAATTCGCCTGCCTCGATTTCGGCGTGCACGACGCTCGGCAAGAGATCGCGGAATGCCGGTCCGCTGCCCTGCGCAATCAGGCGCGCCAAGCCCTGCAAGCGCGCGCTATCGCCGCTGGGAATCCCGTTGCCGCCGGCAGCGACGTCGATGCGCGCGAGCACCTGCAGCGGCGCGCGGGCAAAAGAGCGGACGGTGGAATCTACCACCTCAGGGGCTACCACGGAATACGCGCTGACCGCGCCGGCGAGCGGCCCGCTTTCCACATCGCCCGGGCCAGGATGCGGGGGGATGGCGTGCCCATCCAAGGCCACGCTAGCGCGCGCCCCGCGCATCAAGGACTCCGCGGAGATGACCTCATACCTGCGCAACCCTGCGGGCCTACGGTGGGCGCGCGCGATGGCCGCTGCGGCCTTTTCCGCACCTTCTTTCACCCCCGAGATGCGAAATAGCGGGGATAACGGGTCATTTTCTGGCATATACATTAGGATAGCCCTAGACGCCCCGAGCCCCGAAGGCCCCTACCTTTTGGCGTGGCACCGTAAAACCGCGCTGTATCTATTATCATTGGGGCCGTTACAAGGTTTAGATGAAAACGAGGAGAATTAATCGTGAGCAACGATGGATTATTTACTGACGGCACCGATCAATTCGCACCAAAGGTTAATTCGATTCCTTTGAGCGATGTTGATGCATCGTCCTCCGAAACCTCCATCGGCAAGTTGGTCTCCAATGCCACCGAGCAGATGTCCCAGCTCGTGCGCTCTGAGGTAGAGCTGGCCAAGACGGAGCTGGCGCAGTCCGCCAAGAAGGGCGGCATCGGCGCCGGCTTCTTCGGTGCGGCCGGCACCATCGCACTGTACAGCTCCTTCTTCTTTTTCTTCTTCCTCGCTGAGCTCCTCGCGCTCTGGCTGGAGCGCTGGGCTGCCTTCTTGATCGTCTTCCTCGTGATGATCGTGGCTGCCGGCGCCCTCGCCCTGCTCGGTGTCAAGAACGTCAAGAAGGTTAAGGCCCCGCAGAAGACCATAGATTCCACCAAGGAACTCAAGAACCTGATTCCGGGTAAGGCGCAGAAGTCGCTGGACCGCAAGGACACTCACGGCCTGTATACCTAAACCGCACGCACCATGAGATCCGCCTCAGCCTTTCCTGGGGCGGATTTTCTGTACACATAGAAAGGCGCCTTGCCCTCCATGGCCTTAGCACCACTTCCCCCCTCCACGGTTGAGCTGGAAGGACCCTTTGCGCACGAGTTTGTCCACACCCGGGGCATCCGCCTGCACGTGGCCATAGCGGGCGATAGCGCCGATCCCCTCGTCGTTTTTATTCACGGCGCTTTTGGCGGCTGGTTCGATTTCCAGGAGGTCATAGGGCCCCTCGCCCAGTGCGGCTACCACGTCGCCGCGGTGGATATGCGCGGCTTTGGCATGTCCGATAAGCCGCCCATCGATCCCGGCCAGGATATCCGCACCTTGGTCGGGGATCTGGATGGCCTCATCCAGGCCTTGGGCCACGATGACGCCTATATCGTCGGCGCCGATACCGGTGGCGCGGTAGCGTGGTGCCTGGCCGCCGAGCGCCCCAATCGCGTGCGCGGCTTGGTTTCGGTCTCGGCCGCGCACCCGGTTGATATCCGCCGCGCCATCGCCGCGCGCCCCTGGGACTTTGGGTGGATGATCCTGCGTTCCCTCCTCTGCCACCTGCCCAAGGTCACCCGCGCGAATACCCTGCTGCTTAGCCCCCGGGCCTACCGCAAGGAGCTCAGCCTGGATACGGGGCCCGCGCTTGCCGATGCCACCCTAGAGTCCATCCTTGCCCTGCGCCTGCGCGCCTCCCAGATTGGCAAGGTGCGCCGCGGAATCCTGTGGAACCACCGGATGCGCACCGCCGTAGTGCCCTTGAACTGGTCCGAATTAGCCGTCAAGCGCCCCGTCCTTTTCATCCACGCCCAACAGCGCCTGTGGAACCCCGTCATCCAGCGGGCGGCCCTGCGCGCCCGCGCGGGGTTTAGCGCCACCTCGATCCCAGGGGCCAAGAACCTGCCCTTCCTCGAGGCCCCTGAGGCGTTCGTCGACGAGCTGCGCCGCTGGCTCGACGCGTAGGGGGCGTAGGGCGCGTAGGGCGGCGCGTGGGGAGACATACCCCACGCGGTTCTAGTACGAAAAACTAGTGCGCCACGCACTCGCCGGTTTCTACTGGGCGCTGCAATTGGGTGACATCCCCAATGTGGCCGATGACCTCGTCTGCGGTCAGCGCGTATCCGGTCTCAGAATCGTCCACTGAGGCGCCGAAGATAACGCCCAAGACCTCGCCCGCGGTATTGACCAGCGGGCCGCCAGAATTGCCCTGTTGGATATTGCCACGCACGGTATAAGAATCGCGCTCTACCCGGCCTTGGGAGTAGATATCTGGCCCGGCGATGGTGATGCGATCGCGCACGCGGGCCATTTCCGCATTAAAGGGGCCTGAGTGTGGGAAGCCCATGACCATGGCGTCGTCGCCGGTCTGGGCCGGCTGCTGCGCCCACGGCAGGGGCTGGATGCCCAGATCCGGCGCGTGCAAGACGGCGATATCGACCTCTGGGTTGTAGTAGACCACCGAGGCGTCTTTCAGCCCCAGCTTCGTATCCAACCTCACCGTTTGGGTGCCGGCCACCACGTGGGCATTGGTGACCACATAGTCATTGTCCACCACGAAACCGGAACCCATGAGGCGGCGGGAGCACTCTTCGGCATCGCCAAGCACATGAATGATGGACGGGCGGATGCTGCGCACTAGCTCTGGATCCTGCACGTCTGGGGCGGGGTCCTCAACGTCCTTGCCGCTGATGGAATTTTCCCACGGCGAGACCAAGGGCGGAAGCCCCGATTCATTGAGCAACGCCGCCACGCCATTGGGAAGGGAAGCCAGGCGCGTCGGGGCGGCCGCGTTGAGGTTGCTCAGGATGCGGGAATCGCGCAGCCCCTGCCCCGCGGATCCGCCCAAATTGGTGGCCACGGGAATGGAAATCATCCAGATGACGATGAGCGCGATGAAGGACTGAAAGACCGCGCCGAATAGCGAATCTATCCGCTGGGTGGTGCGCGCCTTCATGCGATCGCGCATGCTGGTGCCCAAGGAGGAACCAATGATCTGCCCAATACCCACCAGCAAAACTAGGATGCCCACGAGCAGGAGCAGGCGCAGCGAAGGCTCCTCCACTGTGCGCAATACGCTGGGTGCTACGGCGATGCCCACCACGAGGCCCGCGCCCACGCCAATGGCGGAGAGCACCGCGGCGAGCGCACCATTGCGCCAACCACTTAGCAATGCTGCTAATACGGCAAGCACAATCAGGCCGTCAACAACGAGCGCAGCAGTCATGGCTTTGGTTCTTTCTCGATCGAAATCTCGTGCGTCCTCCGGCACCTTAAGCGCGCGGGCAATTAGGACATCTTCTCATTATTGCGGGACTTTTTGAGGGTGTCACGCAGGTCTATGACCGAATTGTTATCCCACGGTACGCTCCACCCAGAATGCTCCAATAATGCTGACAGAACTCCGGCAGTAAAGCCCCAAATCACGTAGTCATTGGCATAAAACGCCGGGCCTTGCCACTGCTTAAATCCCACCAGCAGGCGGTTGCGGGGGTCAATGAGCTCCCCGAGCGGGACGAAGAACACATCATCGGTCTCCGCCGGGCTAGCGGGATAGACTTCGCCCGGCTGGTTCCAATGGGCCAGGATGGGGCTTACCGGATTCCCCGTGGCGCGAATGTGCAGCTGTTCCCACTGCTCTAAGGGCGTGACCGTGTGGCGCTGCAGATCGGTTTCCTCCCACGCCTCCCGCAGGGCGGTATCTACCAGCGAGGTATCACCCGGATCCCGCCGGCCGCCAGGAAAGGCAATCTGACCGGAATGCGAGCGCAGGGACGGCGAGCGGTGCGTAAGCAAAATTTCGCCATCCTCCACACTGTTCCCGCTAAGCAGCATCAGCACCGCGGCTTCCCGCTTGGTTGGCACCTCTTCCTCTGAGCCATTGAGCTGCGATGCTTGCCGCTGCCCAATAAGTTCCTGCACCTGACTCGGATCGACGCCCAGCGCGGGTTTTATCCACTCGGGTGCGTACTCGGGCCATAATTCACTCATCCGGCGAGCGCCTCCTCAACCGTTTTTTCGATTTCGGCCGCCGAGGTAAACGGCTGGGCTGCCTGCTTAACCACTTCCCCATCGCGGAGAATCACGGTCACGGGAACCACGCCCGGCAGTCCCAGCGTGCCCGCGAAGCTATTATCCGGATCTTGGAAGCTCGGCAGGTCTACTCCCACATCGTTGAGAAAGGCAGCCCCGTTGGCGGCGTTTTTATCCGCGTGCACCCCAATGACCTTCCAGTCAGGGTGAGACTTTGCCACCTCGTCCAGGTGGGGCAATTCCGCGCGGCACGGCTCGCACCACCATGCCCACACATTGGCGATGGTAATGCCTTCATCCGCCTTGTCCCCTTCGCGTGCATCATCGCCGCCCAAGCATTCCAGTTCCACCCCGGCGATGGGCCCCGCGGGGCAATCTGGGCGCTCGGCCACGTCCTGGTAACCCGCCGAGCCCGATTCCGATCCCGCGCCAGGGGCCTGCGCCGAATCGCCCGTGCCGTTGTCATCCCCACGCAGCTGCATGACCCCCACCACCACGAGGGCTGCGATGACAATGGCCGCAATGACGGTGCCGAAGACGTATTTTTTCATACCGCTAGCTTAATGCAGCTGGGCACAGATCCCGCACCACGCAATTCCCACACTCCGGGTTCCGGGCATGGCAGACGCGCCGGCCGTGAAAAATGATGCGGTGGGAAAACATCGTCCACTCGGCCTCTGCAATGAGCTTGGCGATGTCCCTTTCTATCTTCACCGGCGTCTTCTCCCCCGTCAGCTCCAGGCGCTGCATCAGGCGGCTAAAGTGCGTATCCACGGTAAGGCCCGGTACCCCGAAGGCATCGCCCAGCACCACCAGCGCCGTCTTGCGGCCCACCCCAGGCAGGGAGGTCAGTTCCTTTACGGTCTGTGGCACCTCGCCGCCGAATTCAGAAACCAAGCGCTCGCCGATGCCCATAAGATGCCCCGCCTTTGCCCGCTGAAACCCCAGCGGCCGCAGGATCGCCTCCAGATCCTCCCGGCTGGCTGCCGCATAATCGGCCGCGGTGGGATAGGCGCGAAACAGCTCAGGGGTTACCGAGTTCACGCGCGCATCCGTGCACTGCGCGGAAAGCACCGTGGCCACCAAGAGTTGGAGGGGAGAGTCGAAATCGAGCTCGCACCGCGCATCGGGGTGTTCGCTTGCCAATCGCTCGTTAATGATGGGCGCTCTCTTACTCGGGGCCGCGGTGGCCGGCAGTGATGAACTCATGCCGCCAAGCTTAGTAGGATAGGAATACATGATTTCACTTGTTATTTTTGTACCGCTTGGTATCGCCCTTTTCGCCCTCCTCATGGAAAAATTGGAAGCAGTTGTCTTCGCCGATTAGCCGGAAATCCGCTGGCTGTAACACTAGGGGCGTAAGTGAACCCATTTCTGTCGTGTGACCATTATGGGGACAGTGTCCAAAAGTGACTAACTGCACTGTAAAATGGGGTACGCTAAAAATTGACCCCGCTTGTTCCGCATTAGCGTGCCTCCCTGGAGCCCGCAAAAGGATGTGGCCCAAGCACTTTAGTGACTTTTCGCAGTCGACATCCAAGGAGTAAAACGTGGAAGGCGTACAGGACACCCTCTCCCGCGCCGGAATCTTCCAAGGCGTTGATCCCGTAGCAGTGCAGAATCTTCTCGAGCAGATGGAGACAGTGCGCTTCCCGCGCGGTACCACCATCTTCGATGAAGGCGAGCCCGGTGACCGTTTGTATATCATCACCTCCGGCAAGATTAAGCTCGCCCGCCACGCCCCGGATGGACGCGAAAACCTCCTGACTGTGATGGGCCCCTCCGATATGTTCGGTGAGCTCTCCATCTTCGATCCGGGCCCACGCACCTCGTCCGCCGTCTGCGTGACCGAGGTCCAGGCCGCCACCATGAACTCCGAGCTGCTGGATAAGTGGGTCAGCGATCACCCCGCCATCGCCCAGCAGCTGCTGCGCGTGCTGGCCCGCCGCCTGCGCCGCACCAACGCCAACTTAGCGGACCTCATCTTCACCGATGTGCCCGGCCGCGTTGCCAAGACCCTGCTGCAGCTGGCTAACCGCTTCGGTGTCCAGGAAGGCAGCGCGCTGCGCGTCAACCACGATCTCACCCAGGAAGAGATTGCCCAGCTGGTAGGCGCTTCCCGCGAGACCGTTAATAAGGCCCTGGCTACCTTCGCCCACCGCGGTTGGATTCGCCTCGAGGGCAAGTCCGTGCTCATCGTCGATACCGAGCACCTCGCCCGCCGCGCGCGATAAAAACCACAAATTCCCTCCGCCTCCGTGCATAAGCACTAGGGAGCGGAGGGAATAAGCGTTTTAGCCGGCGTCCTACCGCGCCGCGCGTTAGTTGTCGGTACCGGTACCGTCGAGGTACTTCAACGCGGTGCGCGTAGACTGCTCTGCGGCATGGCGCAGCACCGGATCCACATCATCATACATTTCATTGACCAAGGTGGTCAGATCCACGTCATCACCCAGCCGGGAGCGGATTTCCCGGATCTGGTCGAGGCGGTAATGGCGGCGGTCAATGTACTTGCGCGCCACCTGCGAGGTGTCCTCCAAATCCGGCCCGTGGCCCGGGAAGAGCGGAACATCTTTCCCGCGAGATTCCAGCACGTCCAAGGTACGCAGGTAATCCGCCAAATCACCGTCTGTTTCTGAGAGCAAAACGGTGTGGCGCCCCGCGATGGTATCGCCGGTGGCGATGCCTTCTAACCGGGAATTATCCGCCTCCCCGCTCCACACGAAAAAGGACGTAGAGTCCGCTGTGTGGCCCGGCGTGTGCAGGACCTCCAGTTGCGGGGTGATGCCTTCTAGGGTCAGGATTTCACCCTTCTGCAACGCCTCCGCGCCATTGCAATAGCTGGGATCGAAGGCGCGGATGGGCGCGCCGGTCATCTGCCGGAGACGTTGTGCGCCCGAAGCGTGGTCATCGTGGCGGTGGGTAAGCAGAATTAAAGCCACCTCACCGGCATGGCGATGCACTACGTTGAGGTGGCCTTCATCCTCCGGCCCTGGATCTACGACGATCGACCGAGAGTCTTCAGCGGCGCTAATGATCCAGGTATTCGTGCCCTCGAGGGCGGTATAACTGGGATTATCACAAAGAACTACGCCAACGGATTGGCTTACGGGACGCAATTGACTATATGCGGGGTGCTCCATGCCTACCAGCCTAACCGATCACTCAGCGATCTCTACGATCAATTCGATCTCCACCGGGGCATTCTTTGGCAAGGCGGCAACACCGACTGCAGAACGAGCGTGCGTGCCAGCCTCGCCGAATACCTCCCCGATGAAATCCGATGCCCCGTTAACCACCGCGGGCTGGTCCTCGTAGCCAGGGTCCGAGGCCACAAAGCCAACGATCTTGATCACGCGGGAGATATTATCCAGTCCGATCTCCGCATCAACGGCCGCCAAGGCGTTGAGCACGGCGGTGCGGGCCTGGTCCTGGGCCTGCTCCGTGGTGACTTCAGCACCAACCTTGCCGGTCACCGGCAGGGAGCCATCCACCAAGGGAAGCTGGCCAGAGGTCCATACCTGGTCGCCCACGCGCAGCGCGGGCACATAGGAAGCCAGCGGCTTAGCGACGCCCGGCAGCTCCACCCCCATCTCTTTCAAGCGAGCGGAAAAGCTCATTTACTCTGCCACCTCGCGCTTAAAGTAGGCCACCACGTTCTCCGGGTTCGGGCCAGGGGTGATGGAGACCAATTCCCATCCGTCTTCGCCCCAAGAATCAAGGATCTGCTTGGTGGCGTGGGTCAGTACTGGTGCGGTTGCGTATTCCCATTTAGTCATGGGATTCATTCTAGCGATTTAGTACGACTTATGCCGCCCCTATTTGGCAGCGCTGCCACCGCTGCGCGGCCAGTCACACCCCTGACCGCCTTAAATGCCGACGAGTTCGCCACCCTTAGCCAGGTAATTGGCCCAGTCTGTGATGTGGGGGTTCTTGCGCAACAGCGCGCGGCGCTGGCGCTCGGTCAGCCCGCCCCACACGCCAAATTCCACGCGGTTATCAAGGGCATCTGCGCGGCATTCCGTTAATACGGGGCAGTGGCGGCAAATGACGGCGGCTTTGCGCTGTTCAGCGCCGCGCACGAATAATGCGTCCGGGTCCTCATTGCGGCACTTTGCTTGAGTGACCCACTCACCACGCTCGGGATTTCGGGCTGTATTGGACATTCCCGCAGTCTTCACTCGAACGGTCATGGGTGAGTGTTCTCCTTCCCAGACGGAATACTATGTACCGAAGCCTGAGTCTATTCACTAGAACGCGAGATTGTCTACGAGGTCACACTTTAGGGGGTGCAGGTCACCTTCCCCATTGCCAGGCAGACCACGTAGGGTATTGGGCGTGACTGTCTTCAAATCTTTGTCCAAGATAGCCCTGTCCACGGTCTTGGTAGCCGCGCTCATCGCGCTCGCGCTCGCCCCCTTTGCGGGCATTTCCGGCGTGGCGATCGCCCGCACCAACCAGACCATGCAATCAGACCTGCAAGACCTAACAGCGGGCAATATCCCTGGTGTTACCACGGTGCAGGATGCCTCGGGCAAAGATATGGCCTATGTCTATAGCCAACGCCGCCACCCCGTAGATGGTGACGAGATTTCGGATGCGATGAAAAACGCCATCGTCTCCATTGAAGACGAGCGCTTTTACGAGCACGGCGGCGTTGATCTTCAAGGCAATTTCCGCGCTCTGTGGACCAACCTGACCTCCGGCGGGGTATCCCAGGGTGCTTCCACTATTGACCAGCAGTACGTCAAGAACTACCTCCTGCTCGTCTCCGCGCAAACCGATGAAGAACGGGCTGCTGCGACCGAGCAGTCCGCCACCCGCAAGCTGCGCGAAATGCGCATGGCAACGCAGATGAATGAGGAGTTGGATAAGCAGGAAATCCTCACCAATTACCTCAATCTGGTCTCCTTTGGTAACCATGCCTACGGTGTGGAAGCCGCCGCGCGGACCTACTTTGATAGCCACGCCGCGGACCTCACGGTGCCGCAGGCGGCGATGCTGGCGGGTATGGTGCAGTCTTCAGAGCGCCTCAACCCTTATACCAATGAGGAAGAGGTGCTTGACCGCCGCAACGTCGTGCTCCAATCCATGGTGGATAACGGCTATCTGGAGCAGGCGGATGCGGATGAGTATAAGGGGGAAGAATTGGGCGTCGGCAAGCAGCCCAATACCCTGGCCAATGGCTGCATCGGCGCAGATGATCGCGGTTTTTTCTGCGATTATGTGCTGCAGTACCTCGAGGAAAAGGGCATAGACCAAGACCAGCTCGCCCACGGTGGATACACCGTAAAGACCACGCTGGACCCGCAGGTGCAGGATTCGGCGCTGTCCGCAGTGCAGTCGCGCACCAACCCAAATGCCCAGGGCGTCGCTGAGGTGATGGACGTTATCGAACCGGGCACGTCGGACCGCAAGGTCCTGGCCATGGTCTCGTCCCGTGCGTACGGGCTGGACCAAGACAATAATGAAACCCTGCTGCCGCAGACCAACTCCTTGGTGGGCAATGGCGCCGGCTCGGTTTTTAAGGCCTTTACCGCCGCAGCCGCCCTCGAATCTGGCTACGGCATTAAAAATACGGTGGATGTGCCCACCCGCTACGAAGCCGAAGGCCTTGGCCACGGCGGCGCCGATAACTGCCCCGCCAACCGCTACTGTGTGGAAAACGCGGGCAACTATAAGGCCACGATGACACTGCAAGAGGCCTTGGCCCACTCGCCCAATACGCCATTTATCAAGCTCACCGAGCAGGTTGGCGTGGCACCCATCGTAGATATGGCGGTGCGCCTTGGCCTGCGCTCCTATGACGAAAAGGGCACCTTTGATAAGGACACCTCCATCGCGCAGCGCACGAAGGACGCCAATTCCGGTTCCTTTACCTTGGGCCCCAACCCGGTAAATCCGCTGGAGCTATCCAATGTCGGCGCAACGATTGCCTCCAATGGCCGGTGGTGCGAGCCCAACCCCATTGACAAGGTCCTGGATAAGGACGGCAATGAGGTCTATCTCAAGGAGACCCCGTGTGAGCAGGCGGTAGACCAGGATGTGGCCCACGCCCTGGCCAATGCGCTGTCTGAAGATGCCAAGCAGGGAACCGCCAAGGATGCCGCCCACGCTGCTGGCTTTAGCTCCCCCGTCGCCGCCAAGACCGGTACCACCGAGTCCAACCAGTCCTCGGCGTTTTTGGGATTCAACGATGGGCTCGCCGCCGCTCCTTATATTTATAACGACGGCACCGATACCCAGCCGTTGTGTACCTCACCTGTGCGCCAGTGCACCGGCGCCGGCAACCTCTTTGGTGGCTTGGAGCCCGCGCAGACATTTTTCACCATGGCATCGCAGCTGCCGCGGGCTACCCAGGGTGGACTGCCCAATTACAATAAGAAATACGATGACGGCACCACCGGGGATAAGCTGCTCGATAGCTTGCGCGGCAAAAACGAGTCACAGGCCCGCAGCACCCTTGAGGCCAAGGGCTATGTGGTAAAGACCTCCCGCGTCGTCGGCGGGGATGTTCCCTACGGCCGCGTGGTGCGCGCGATTACCGGCAAGGATGGCAAGAAGGACGGCGCCGAGATTACCCTGCAGCTTTCCGATGGCACCTCTGCCACCCAATCCCCCTCCAGCGGCGTGGGCAGTGCGAATACGACCGGCGCACAAAATAACACCGGCAGCGCGAACACTACCGGTGTGAGCAACTGGGGAGGAAATAACGGCGGCGGATTAAACCTCAGCCCAGAGGACTTTGGAATCCGCCAAGAAGATATCGATAACTTCCGCAACGATATCCGCAATCTCCTCGGCCGCTAAAGATTAGTTAAGCTGGCCTTTTACCTCTGCGGAAAGGCGCTTGCCGTCGGCCTGGCCGGCGGCTTTTGCATTGGCAACCTTCATGACCGCACCCATCTGCTTCATGGTGGGTGCTTCGCCGTTTTCTTTTTCTACCTCAGCAATTGCTTCTTCTACCAATGCCTTCAGCTCCGCGTCATCGAGCTGGCGCGGCTGGTAGGCCTCGAAGAAGGGGACATCGACAAGCTCAGCCTCTGCCAATTCCGGGCGGCCATTTTCTTCATAGACCTCCGCGGACTCGCGGCGCTTTTTAATCTCGCGCGCGATGACCTTAAGGATGTCTTCATCCTCCAGCTCGTGGCGCGAACCGGTGGTTTCCTCAGCCTGGATTGCCGCCAACAGCGCGCGAATGGCGCTGGTGCGCTGCTTTTCCTTGGCCTTCATCGACGTTTTCAGATCTGCTCGGATAGTATCTTTTAGCTCGCTCATGCCTTTCAATATACGTCCATTTAAGGCAGGTAGTGTAGAAGCTGTGAAACTTCAACGGATTCTTGGCGGCGTCGCCGCCGGCCTAGGTATTGCTGCTTGGGGCTTTAGCGAGCTCACGAAATTCGAGCTCAAGGAATATACTCTTCCGCTCCTTCCCAAGGGCACCCTGCGCGGCGAAGAAGAGTTCCGCCTGCTGCACATTTCTGACCTGCACATGATCCCGGGGCAACAGACCAAGATCGATTGGGTCTCCGCCCTCGATGCGCTGGAGCCAGACCTCGTGGTCAATACCGGCGACAACCTCTCCGATAAGCAGGCCGTCCCCGATACCCTGCGCGCGCTCGGCCCGCTGCTCGCCCGGCCCGGCGTCTTCGTGTTTGGCACCAATGATTATTGGGCGCCCCGCCCGGTCAACCCCTTTAAGTACCTGCTGGGCAAAAAGCGCGAGCCCTCCTACGTTGACCTGCCTTGGCGCGGCATGCGCGCGGCCTTCGTGGAGCACGGCTGGTACGACGGCAACCAAGCCCGCCACGAGTTCAAGGTGGGCAATGTCCGCCTCGCCGTGGCTGGGGTGGACGATCCGCACCACGACTTGGATGATTATTCCGAAATCGCCGGCCCGCCCCACGAGGATGCCGATCTATCGCTCGCCCTGCTCCACGCCCCCGAGCCGCGCGTGCTCGAAAAATTCGCCGCCGATGGCTACCAGCTTTCCCTTTCCGGTCATACCCACGGTGGGCAAATTTGCCTGCCTGGGTCGCGCGCCATCGTGACCAATTGCGGCATTGATCGCCCACGCGCACAGGGCCTGCATGATTTCGGCCCTATGAAGATGCACGTCTCCAATGGCTTGGGCACGTCCAAATTCGCCCCAGTGCGTTTATTCTGCCGCCCCTCGGCCACCCTGCTGAGGATCACTGAGGCGGACTAGACCTGCCGTTTTGTCGATCTCATTCACCATGCGTTAAAGTATCTCAGTACTGCTTTTAAGCAGTAGACCGGGATATGGCGCAGGTTGGTAGCGCGCTTCGTTCGGGACGAAGAGGTCGCAGGTTCAAATCCTGTTATCCCGACAATAGCCTGCAGGAAACTGCGGGCTTTTTCCATGCCTACAGGGCCGGCGGATTCCAGGGCCCGCTTAGGCCAGCATCCCGGTAAAGAATGCGATGGCGACGAGGATGATGGAAAATACCCATGCGACGGGGAAGGCTATCTTCAAGTACTTGCCCATCTGACCGTCCGCCAGCCCCAGCGCCAGCCACAGCGCCGGCGAAAATGGGGAGACGAAGGTTCCCACCACGTTGCCGATAATAAGGGCGCTCGCAGCGCCCATCCCGCTGACGCCGAAGGACTCCACCGTGCCCTGCACGATGGGCAGTACCGAGAAGTAATACGCATCCGTGGAGGTCAACAGGTCTAGCGGAACCCCAAAGAATCCCACGATGACGTGCAAATACGGTGCCACTCCTTCTGGGAGAACATTCACCAGGCTCAGCGCGATTTCTTCTAGCATCTTGGTCTCATTGAGCACGCCCAAAAACATCGCGGCCGCGATGATCACTCCGGCCATGGACAAGGCGTTGGGAGCGTGACGCCGCAAGGCATCGCCCTGCTCCATCGCGCCGTCGAAGTTCACCACCAAGGCAATGGTGGTAGCAATGAGGAACGCGGGCGCCGGTGGCAACAAGCCAGAAAGCAGGGCTGCGAGCACGGCCAAAGCAACGACGATATTCGCGATGGTAACCCACCGGGATTTCCGGTACCTGAACCCGAGTTTCTGCTGTTCCTCGGCCTGCTTGGCGGAAAAATCATCCGCCAACGAATTCACGTCCACAGAGATGGTGCCCTTAATCTCGCCGCTTTCCTGTAGCTTGGCCAAGCGGCGGTTTTCGCGCCAGCCCAACAGGGTGGCAGTAGCAAAGATGAGGACCACTGCCACACCCTGAATGGGCAATAAGTGCAGCCAAATATCGTTCGGGTCTTGCTCAACCACCGCACCGGCACGCCCCAGTGGCCCGCCCCACGGGACCATATTCATCACCGAAGCGGCTAGGGCCACGATGGTAATTAGGACATAGCGCGACATGTGCAGCGCCCGGTACAGCGGCAGCAATGCGGGAATCGTAATAAGGAAGGTCGTGGAACCCGATCCATCGAGGTGTGCCACGATGCCGATGGCGGCCGTGCCTATGGTCACGGCCATGACATTGCCGCGGGTCGCCTTGATGAGTCTGCGGATCACCGGGGTAAAAAGCCCCACATCCTGCAAAATGCCGAAGAAAATGATGGCGAAGATGAACATCACCACGACGTTGATGACAGAACTTAAGCCTTCACCAAAGAAATCCGCGATATCTTCTACGCCGAAACCGGTTATCACAGCGCCGATGACAGGCACCAGGGTCATGGGGATGATGGGATTAACGCGGCCGCGGATGAGGATGCCCACCGTCACAAAGATGATGGCCAGTCCCATCAGGGTCAGCCCCAGGGAGGTCTGCATTGCGCTCCTTCAAAAGTCACTGGCGCCCGCCTGGCGCACGCCATTAGCCAATGGACGTATAGCTAATGTTAAACATTGCTGTGTGGTAGCGCACATTCCTGCCGTGAGCCGCACATATCCCCCTGGGCCGACCTGGATAAATAGCTTTGGGCAAAACGGGAAACGACGCGGCGCCCCTACAGCACCGCGTCGCCCCTATTCCCTATCACTCACAACGGCGCAAGCCGTTCGCCTACCCCCTAAGTAGACGGTGTGAGCACTAGCAAGAATAACACTCCTCGCATTCCAACCATAGCGATGGCAAATATTGCCAGCTTCATACAAGCTTTTGCCTATTTAAGTACACAATTTCATACTTTAGCGCCTGTTTTTGGGTTCTTCCTGGCAGGAACGATCCATTTCACTGCACTCAGACCTACGAGAGTGATAGCGCCCAATACGGCAAGGCCGGTCCACAGCACCACTGCCTCACCATCGTTGCCCGCCACGGTGACAGCCGCCGTTGTCCAGTTGAGCGGCAAAAGGTTAGCTACTACCTGCCACACCTTGTCCACCCCGGCGATGGCCGCGGATTTCCACAGCCACCCCACCAATGCGGTCTGCCCAATGCCAAAGATCGCGGCGAGGATGGATCCTACGGTCATGCCACACAGTTCGAGCAGGCCACGCACGATAAGAGCGGAGGACAGGGCACCCAAGAACAGCGCCCCTCCGGCGGCCACCGCGGCGATGGGGGTAAGGCCGATGGACAAGACGAAGAGCAGGATCTCCCCGATAGCCACCGCTGCCAGCGATCCGCCGAGAACCATCAGCCACGGGCGGAATCCCAATTTCCACGCCACTCCGGCCGCGGATCCAGCCAGCAGGACGAGCGCGGAAATGAGCATGGCGATGACCGGGCTCAGCTGGCGCGCATCTTCCTCCGCGGCCACGTGCGCGGGAGGCAGGGCGCGCTGCACCGCGCCCAGGTTCGATTGGTTTTGTTCCGCCATGCCGGTGAGCTTGCCGGCGCCATCGTCAAGCTGGCCCACCCCATCAAGCGCCTCATCCACGCGGCTATTGAGCTCCGCGATGGACTGGTTGAGCTGCTGCGCGCCTGCCACGGCCTGGTTGATGCCATCGTGGTAGGCATAACCGCTTACCGCCAGCTGATTGGAGAGATCGCGCGAGCCATCCTTCAGCTTCTTCAGCTCCCCAGTCAGGGATTCGTCGAGGTGGAAGTTTTCCACCTGCTTGCGCAAATCCCCCAGCTGGGAACGAACTTGTTTCGCTTCCTTGGAATCATTTCCTTTCAGGTCGCGCACCGTACCGTCGATGGCTTCTAGGATTTGGCCTTGGACGGCTCCCAGGCCCACGACCTGGTCAACGGCCCCTCCGACGGTATTGGCCAGTTCCGTCGCCCCACCGCCGAGGGTATTGGTCCCTGACTGCAACTGGTTAAGCCCCGACACCAGCTCTTGCGAACCACCGGCGAGCTTTTCGACGCCCTCGCCTAATTCCCCAGCACCCTTATCCAGCTCACTGGTGCCCTTGTTTAACCGATCCGCGCCAGATTTCAGGATGCTAGCCTGCGCTTGGGCGTGGCTGGCGGCCTCGGCGGCTTCCTTAAGCTCTGGCGAGGTCGAATTCGCCTGCGGCGCGCCATAAGGCTGCGCGGCGCTCGACCACGCATGCGCCGGTTCCCACTGCGACCAGGCCGCCACTGCGGTACCAACGATAAGCGGTACGGCGAGCAATACGAGCAGTAAGAGTGTGCGCCACCGCGAGGAACTCGCGGACGCGGTGGGCGCGGTCGAGGCAAGGCGTTTGGTCATGCTAGTAACCTATCGCTGCAGGTCATTCCCTTTCTGCAGGCGCGCCGATCCCCACGCATTACAAAGAGAATCTACTATTAAGACATGTCTAATCCTCTAAAACTCTCTCACTCCCGCGCCTTGGCGTGCGTAGCCGCGTTTCCGCTGTGCATGGCATTGGTCTCCTGCACCGATGATGCCGATAACTCTGGCGATTCCAGTGAGCCCCAGTTTTCTGATGCCGTGGCGCAATCCAGCTCCAGCTCCAGCACTACAAGTTCCACGGAGCAAACGGCGACTACGACGGACTCGCCCACAACCTCCCCGGTAGAAACGGTAGAAACTACTGCACAGCCACCTGCACCACAGGAGACAACAGTCACTACCACTACCACGCAGGCCAAAGGTGATTGTTCCCCAAGTACCTTCTCGTCTCTAGAGCCCGATATGGGCAAAATTGTGGTGTCGGATTGCGACGGGGAATGGGCTCATTTTGGCAAAGACAGTACAGATTGGACCGCTTGGGCACGTTTTAGCGATGGCGCATGGACAACTATTGAACCCATCGGTGAAACAAATAGTGGTTTGACCGCACCGTGCTATGACGTAGACAAATGGATCAATCAGGGCGCGCCGAGCTTTGTTGCAGACAATATGCGCCGCTGCGATTAATCCCGCCTAACGCACAAGCCGCCTTCGACCAATTACTCCACCCAACTCACAGCAGCTCGCTGTGGGGTGAGGACGCAGGGATGGTCGAAGGCGGCTTTGCTTTATGCCTCTAAAAAGCAGTACAACCGCAGTGGCGTGCTACTTCTTTTCGGCGAAGACCTCGCGCACGCGCTGGCCTAGGTCCGGGTGGACGTTGGTCCAGTACTGGTACACGCGCTCTTCGGTTTCTTCGGACACGCCGGCCATCGCGTTGGTGATATTGGTGACCAAGCGCTCCTTGGCGGCGTCGTCGTAGACGTTTTCGTACAGGTCGCGAGCTTGGACGAAGTCATCGTCTTCCGCGTGGCGCACGTACGGCGCGCGGACCAAGTCCTGGCCGTGGGGGTCCGGATTCACGTAGAGGTCAGCCGCGGTGGTGGTCTCTAGGTCCTCGCGGTTGTTTACGGAGGCATCGTCAAGCACGCCCGTACCCTTCGCATGGCGGTTGGGCGAGTACACCGGATCCTCTGGAGCATTGTAGAAATACTGCATTGGACCCTCGTGCTCGTAGGTATTGACCTTCTCCGCATTGCGCGGCTGGTTGACCGGCAACTGCTTGTAATTCGGCCCGATGCGGTAGCGCTGCTGATCCGCATAGGCAAAGACGCGGGCCTGCAGCATCTTATCCGGGGACAGGCCAACACCCGGCACAATATTGGAGGGATCCAGCGCAACCTGCTCAATTTGAGCAAAGAAGTTGCGCGGGTTGCGGTTGAGCTCGAAGTAGCCCACATCGTGCAGCGGGTAGTCCTTCTTGGACCAGACCTTGGTCAGATCGAAGGGGTTGAAGCGGTAGTCCTCTGCCTCCGCAAGCGGCATGATCTGCACCTTGACGTCCCAGATGGGGTAGTTGCCCTCTTCGATGGCGTTGTAAAGATCCGCACGGTGGCTATCCGGGTTCTTACCGGCTTCCACGGTGGCCTCTTCATCGGTGAAGTTCTCAACACCCTGGCGGGAGATGAAGTGGTACTTCACCCAGAATGCCTCGCCGTCTTCGTTGACCCACTGGAAGGTGTGGGAACCGTAGCCATTTTGGTGGCGGGTGGTCTTCGGGGTGCCGCGGTCACCCATCAGGTAGGTCACCTGGTGGGCGGATTCCGGGTTGCGGGTCCAGAAGTCCCACTGCATATCGGCATCGCGCAGGCCATTGGAACCAAGCCGCTTCTGGGAGTGGATGAAGTCCGGGAACTTCATGCCATCGCGCACGAAGAATACCGGGGTGTTATTGCCCACGATGTCGAAGTTGCCGTCTTCGGTGTAGAAGCGGAGGGCAAAGCCGTGCACGTCGCGCCAGGTATCCGGGGAGCCTTGCTCGCCAGCGACGGTGGAAAAGCGGCCCATCATCGGGGTGACGGTGCCCTTCTGGAAGACCTTGGCCTTGGTGTAGGCGGACACATCTTCGGTGATGTGCAGCTCGCCGTAGGCGCCATGACCCTTGGCGTGCGGGGTACGCTCGGGTACGCGCTCGCGGTTGAAGTGGGCGAGCTTTTCAATGAGGTGAATATCGTTGAGCGCGAGCGGACCCTGGGGTCCGGCGGTCACGGACGTGTTCTCGGAAGGCACGGGCTGGCCGGACGGGCGAGTAGTATTGCCCTTACCTGCGGGACGCTGTCCCTTGTTCAGGATGTCATCAGCGGTGGAATCAGTCATGGTATGTCTTTGCCTCCTGGCAATCAGTCGATAATTTGGGGTCAATTATCAATCACGGACAACCCATAGTTTACTACGTATAACGGTGCTGCGCTACCTTATGCGCGCATATGCTGCTTGCCGATGCCCCAGCCACCGCAACCTTGGCTAAGAAATACAACAGCTACTGGTAAATTCATTCAGGTGACACACCACTCCGCAGCAGACGACGCCCGCGTCACCGAGCTCGCCCTCCGGGCTGGGCGCGGCGACCGAGCAGCACTTACGGAGTTCATCAAGGCTACCCAGGATGATGTCTGGCGGCTGCTCGCCCACCTGGGCGGCCCCGAAATCGCCGACGACCTCACCCAAGAGACCTACCTGCGCGTCATCGGTGCCTTGCCGCGCTTTGCCGCCCGCTCTTCCGCCCGCACCTGGTTGCTCTCGCTGGCCCGGCGCGTCTGGGTGGATAATATCCGCCACGATATGGCCCGGCCCCGCAAGTCCGCCACACAATACGAGGATGCCATGAGCTCCGCCGCGGAAAATTCCGGCTCCTGGAGCGATTGGATCGATGCCCGGACGCTTATTGATGCCCTGCCGGCCGACCGCCGCGAAGCCCTCATCCTCACCCAAGTGCTGGGCTATACCTATGAGGAAGCGGCCAAGATTGCCGGGGTGCGCGTCGGCACCATCCGCTCCCGCGTGGCGCGCGCCCGCAAGGACCTCATCGAGGGCGCAAATTAATACCCCCGAATGTTCGAGCGCCTGGACGCATACTTTCGCCGCAATACTTATCAACGTGCAGGTACTTGGGGCAGCGCAGCGGGCGCATGCGGACCCTGGGCGGGGTAGAAAAATACTAAAGTGACGCGATTTCAGCTGTGAAGTCACGGGTGAAATGTGATTCTATTAGATACACACACGTGATAAATCGACCGTCGATCCGGGCCCGCGCGTTCCCAAAGCCGGGCCCGGCGAGTGTGAGTAAGAGAGTTTCTCCCCTCATGATTAAACGCGCAATCGGAATCTCCATGGCGTTTATTGGCATCGTTGTGGGCGCAGGCTTTGCTTCGGGCCAAGAAGCCATGCAGTACTTCGTAGCTTTCGGCGAGTGGGGCCTGTGGGGCATCGCCCTCGCCGCCGGCCTCATGATGGTCACCGGCGTGTCCATCCTGCAGCTGGGCTCCTATTTCCAAGCCGTGGAGCACACCGCTGTCTATAACAAGATCGCTTCACCAGTCACCGCCAAGATCTTGGACTGGTCCACGCTTATTACGCTGTTTTCCATCGGTTTCGTCATGTTCGCCGGTGGTGGCTCCAATATCAACCAGCAATTCCCCAGCATCCCTGTGTGGGTCGGCGGCACCGTCATGCTGATCCTCGTGCTGCTGGTGGGCCTTATGGACGTGGACCGCGTTACCCGCGTCATCGGTACCATCACCCCGTTCATCATCGTCTTCGTAGTGCTGGCCACCGGCTACACCATCCTTACGGCCGATGTGGACTTCGCGTCCCTGAACACCTGGGCCATCGATAATGTCAATACCTCGCTGCCAAACTGGTGGCTCTCCGCCTTAAACTACACCGGCCTGAACGTTATGACGGCCGTGTCCATGTCCATCGTCATCGGCGGTAACTTCCTGGATAACCGCGCCGTGGGCATCGGCGGCGTCATCGGTGGTTTCCTCTACCTCATCCTGCTGGCCCTGCTCGTCTTCGCCCTCTTCTTCGAGGCAAAGGACGTCAACGGCGAGGATATGCCGGTACTGAGGCTGATCACGAGCATCCATCCGGTGCTCGGTGTGCTCATGACCTTCGTCATCTACGGCATGGTCTTTAACACGGCCATCGGTATGTTCTACGCCCTGGGCAAGCGCCTAACCCGCAATAACCCGAAGCGCTTCTACCCCGTATATGCGGCATCCTGCATCATCGGCTTCATCCTGTCCTTCATCGGCTTCCAGTCCCTAGTCAGCAACGTCTACCCCATCCTGGGTTACCTCGGCCTGCTGATGATTGTGGTGATGGTTTATAACCGCATTAAAAACCGGGGCATGCTTGCCGATGAATCCGATCGCCGCATGCGCGCCCACGATCTCGTCGCCCGCAAGTTGGACCCGCGCGAGCGCTTTACCAAGAAGAATGAGCGCGAGCTGCGCATGCTAGCCGCAGCATCCAATATGCACACGCAAGAATTCATCGATCACCTCGCCGAGGATATCCACGAGGAGCTCGAAGAGGACGATGAACTCGACTACGACCGTTCGGAGCCTGCGCCTTCCGTCACCTACGTCCAGCACACGAAGCCGGAAGTACCTTCCGTCGATAGTGACTTGGACTTTGGCAAGAAAGACGAAGGCTAAGGACTAAGCCTTAGCGAAGCAAAACGCAATTCGGCTCCTCGCTTCCCAGTACAGGAAGGAGGAGCCGAATTTTTTATGCGCTGAGGCCAACGCTTAACAGCCCTGCCCCGGCGCGGTGGTGCCTTGCGGCTATACCAAGAGTTCTGCGATCTGGATGGTATTGAGCGCAGCGCCCTTGCGCAGGTTATCACCGGAGACAACAAGCACGAGTCCCTTATCGTCATCTACCGTCTGATCCTGGCGGATGCGCCCGACCAAGGAATCGTCCTTGCCGGCGGCGGCGAGAGGGGTGGGGACATCGGCAAGCGTCACGCCTGGAGCATCGCTCAGGAGCTCGGTGGCCTGCTCCGGGGTGATGGGCTTGTCGAATTCCGCGTGGATGGTCAGGGTGTGACCGGTAAAGACAGGAATGCGCACGCAGGTGCCGGCAACCTTGAGGTCCGGCAGGCCGAGAATCTTGCGGGATTCGTTGCGCAACTTCTGCTCTTCGTTGGTCTCATTGCTGCCGTCATCGACGAGGTTGCCGGCAAAGGGCAGTGCGTTATAGGCGATGGGCGCGACGAAGGGGCCCAAGTCCTCATCATCGAGGGCAGAACCATCGTGGACCAGATCCACGTTGTGATCGCCCACGCTGTAGACCTGCGCGGCCAGCGTCTGCACGCCGGCCAGGCCGGAGCCGGATACCGCCTGGTAAGACGATACGTGCAGCTTGTTGAGGCCCGCGGCATCGTGCAGGACTTTCAGCACCGGCATGGCGGCCATGGTGGTGCAGTTCGGGTTGGCGATAATGCCCTTCGGCGGGTTCTTCGCCTCCTCGGGGTTTACCTCAGTTACCACCAGAGGGACCTCCGGGTCCTTGCGGTAGGCCGAAGAATTATCCACCACGGTAGCGCCCGCGGCGGCAAAGACCGGGGCCCACTTCTCAGAGGTGGAACCGCCCGCGGAAAATACCGCGATATCGACATCGGCCACGGATTCTTCGGTGACCTCGGCCAAGTCCTCCACTTCGATCTGCTCGCCGCGGAATTCCAACTCGGTGCCGGCGGAACGGGCGGAGGCGAAAAAGCGCACCTTATCCGCCGGAAAATTGCGTTCTTCCAAAATTGAGCGCATCACGCGGCCGACCTGGCCGGTGGCGCCGACGACTGCAACGGTAGTCATTGTCTTCCTTTAATTGCTCTGAACTGCTCTGTAGTGCTCTGGTTTAGCGTCCGGTTCCAGCATAGACGGTGGCTTCTTCCTCGCCGCCGAGCTGGAATTTATCGTGCAGGGCGCGCGCGGCCTTTTCCAAGTCTGCCTCGCGCGTCAGCATGGAGATGCGGATTTCGGAGGTGGAGATAAGCTCCATGTTCACTCCCACATCGCGCAGGGCCTCGGTAAAGTCCGCCGTCACGCCTGGGTGAGACTTCATGCCGGCGCCGACGAGGGAGACCTTGCCCACTTGGTCATCGTAAAGCACATTGGACCAGCCGCCCTCAGACTTCAGCTTGCTCAATAGCTCCATCGCGCGGGGGCCATCGGCACGCGGGCAGGTGAAGGTGATGTCGGTGGTGCCATCCTCCAGGGAGGAGACGTTTTGCAGCACCATATCGATATTGATCTCCGCATCGGCGATGACGCGGAAAAGCTTCGCGGCCTCGCCCGGGCGATCTGGGATGCCCAACACGGTTACCTTCGCCTCGGATTTATCAGTTGCTACACCAGTAAGTACTGCTTCTTCCACGGGGATATCCTCCATCGAGCCGGTCACCAACGTGCCGGGGTCATTTGAATAAGACGAGCGAACTCGCAACGGAACATTGAAAGCGCGGGCGTATTCCACGCTGCGCAGGACCAGAATCTTGGATCCTACGGCGGCCATTTCCAGCATCTCTTCAAAAGAGAGCTTTTCTAGCTTTTGCGCATCCGGGACGATGCGCGGATCGGCGGTATAGACGCCATCGACATCGGAGTAGATTTCGCACACATCCGCCTTCAGCGCCGCAGCCAGGGCCACCGCGGTGGTATCGGACCCGCCGCGGCCCAGGGTGGTCACATCGCGCGAGTCCTTATTCACGCCCTGGAAACCGGCGACGATGCAGATCTGTCCATCCTCTAAGGCCTCGGTCAGGCGGCCGGGGGTGACGTCAACGATGCGCGCATTGCCGTGGCGCTCGGTCGTCAGCACGCCCGCCTGGGAGCCGGTAAAGGACTGGGCCTTCGCACCTAGGGACTCCACCGCCATGGCCACGAGCGCATTGGAGATGCGCTCGCCCGCTGTAAGGAGCATATCCATTTCGCGCTGCGGGGGAACAGGATTGACCTGCGCTGCAAGGTCAAGAAGCTCATCGGTGGTATCCCCCATAGCGGAGCACACCACGACGACATCATTGCCCTGCTTTTTAGTGGCCACAATCCGCTCCGCTACCGCGCGGATGCGATCTGCGGATTCGAGGGAGGAGCCGCCGTATTTTTGAACGATCAGGGCCACGGTGTGGTTGCCACCTTTCGTTTTAAAAGGCACCCCTGCGCGCAGACGCGCCACAGAAATACCTGTCGGACACTAGTCAAATTCCTATGCTACCCCGCAAGGCGCTACACCTCATCATAATTCCGAGACAATACTTTTATTTTATTCACACCCACCCCCGTGCGCGCGCTGGGTGGCGGGGCGGGGGCGGCATCGATAAGCAAAATGCATCTCCGTCACTTTTTTACTAGCGTTGAGCGGGTGTTAAGCAACCTCCTCGCCGTATTCTTCGCGCTCGCCTCCGCGCTTACGGTTGCTTGGGGCACGGTCGTTCGCCACCGCATCGCCCTTGAAGCAGACGATTCAGTCATGCGCTCCGCTATGACCAACCCACTGTGGTGGGTCGGCACTGGCGCGGCCATCCTCGCCTATGGCCTCCAGGTCGTTGCCCTGGGGTTTGGTACCTTGCTGGTGGTCCAGCCCATTTTGGTCCTCTCGCTCATGTTTACCCTGCCGCTTTCGGCCTGGTACGCCAAGCGCCCCATGCCCGTGCACGAGACGTTCTGGTCCATTGCGCTGACGGTGGCGGTCGGCGTGATGGTGGTCTACGGCCGCCCCGTTGCCGGCAATCCCCGGCCCGAGTGGAGCCAGTGGTGGCCCGCGCTGCTATTGGGCCTGGCCACCCTGGTCGCGTTGGGCGTGGCCGGCCATAAATTCCGCGAGCAGCGCCCGCTCGCCCTGGGCACGGCGTGCGGCGTCATCTACGGTTTCGTCGCCCTGCTCTCTAAGGCCGTGGTCGATATCTTCACCCACGAGGGCCTGAGCGTCCTGGTGGGCAGCTGGCAGTTCTACGGCCTCATCGGCCTCGCCCTGACCGGCACCGTGGTGCAGCAGTACTCCTTCAACGCCGGTCCGCTGGCGCAGTCGCTGCCGGCCATGACCATCTTCGAGCCCATCGTCGCCTTCGGCTTGGGCTACATGGTCTTGGGCGAGAAATTCCTCATCGATTCCACCGCTGGCTGGCTGGTCATGATAGCCGCGCTCGGCGTCATGATTGCCGCGACCATCATTTTGTCCCGCAATCCTGTCAGCCAGCGCAGCTAGATGGCCCACTCGAATACGGCCAGCATATAGGCCGAAAACCAGGCCCCGAAGAGCACCCAGGCGCCCACGCTTGCCGATGCCCCCTTCTTGCCCACCCACGGCAGCAAGACCACCGCTGCGGGCAGTAAGAGGCGGGGGCGGGAGTGCATAATGCCATCGGAAAGCAGCACATTTGCCATCAGCACCGCGGCAAACAGCCAGGCCGGCAGCGGCAGGCGCCCCCAGGCCAGCAGCAGGCAGATCGGGGCGGCGATGATCACCGCGGCACTGAGCAGATACCCGCCGTTCGTGGCGCTAGACAGCGTCTCCGCCACCCAGGTCACCGTCGCCCGGCCGCCGTCGAAACCGGAATTCCAGTGCTTTTCCTGCAGGCCAAAGTACCCGCCGGCGCCGGATAAATGGCGATTCGCCCACCAGATATAGCCAGCTAAGGGCAGCGCCGATACCGCCACGCTCAGCCAAGCCCACCAAGTGCGCCGCGCCTTGAAGAGCACCATGAGCGCGAAGACCACGATGAGATCCACCGCGGTGAGGCGGACGAAGGAGGCAAGGAAAATGAGCACCCCAGCCGCGATCCAGCGCTTATCATGCAACATCACCACGGCCCAGATCGCGAGCGCGCCGAAGAGCGCCTCCGTATAGGGCATGACAAAAACGATGCTCATAGGCGCGCTGGTGACCACCGTCGCGCCGAGCACCTGGCCGCGCGTGCCCAGCCCCATCTGCCTAGCCAGCGCCATAACGCCCGCCGCCAAGGCGATGGTGAAAAAGAGGTTGAGGACCATCGCCGTGCCCGCAATATCCGTGCCCAGCAGGTTACTGACCGCCCGCACCGCCAGTGGGAAGCCGGGAAAGAACGCGAGGGCGGTTTCCCCGCCATAGCCCGCGCGGGCGATGTCGACATAGTAGTGGGCGTCCCATTTATTCAGCAGCCCCCAGAGGGAATCGCCCTGCGCCGCGGCCAGCGCCGCGAGCACGCTGAGGCGAATCGCCGTTCCCGCAACCGCCACCAGTGCAGCATAAAACCAGCAGCGCAGCGCGGGCGCGGCTGCGGGGCGGCGGGTGGTAGGAACAGTAGGCACATCAGCATGGTACGCCACGCGCCCGGGTGTCCCGCTGAATGAAATATGTTGCCACACCGTGAGATCCTCTGTAGTGTGACCGGTATGACATTGCGGAACGACCTACTCCTTATCTGCCGCGGCGGGATTTCGGCCTAAACCTACGGCCAGCGCCCCGTCGCGGAGTCTGGCAATCCTTAGCCCAGCTGGCCGTCGCACTTCCCGACACCAAATACATTAAGGACACCGCACACTATGTCTCCCAACGATTCCTTCATTAGCGCACCCCGCGAAATCACCACCCCTGCAGGCCCTCCCCGCGAGGGACAGCCCGCTTGGAATAAACAGCGCGGCTCCTCCATGCCCTTCGACCGCTACCAGCCCTTCGCAGTAGAGGTCGAGGACATCGACCTGCCGGACCGCACCTGGCCGGGCAAGAAGATCACCCACGCCCCGCAGTGGTGCGCCGTAGACCTGCGCGATGGCAACCAGGCGCTGATCGACCCCATGAGCCCCGAGCGCAAGCACCGCATGTTCGACCTGCTGGTGCAGATGGGCTACAAGGAAATCGAGGTGGGCTTCCCTTCCGCCTCCCAGACGGACTTCAACTTCGTCCGCGAAATCATCGAGGGTGATAAGATTCCAGAAGACGTCACCATCCAGGTCCTCGTCCAGGCCCGCGAGCACCTGATCCGCCGCACCTTCGAGGCCTGCGCCGGCGCAAAAAACGTCATCGTGCACTTTTATAACTCCACCTCGAAGCTGCAGCGCCGCGTGGTCTTCCGCAAGGACAAACCGGCCATCAAGAAGCTGGCTACCGATGCCGCCGAGCTCATCAAATCCATTGCCGCCGACTACCCCGATACCAACTGGCGCTGGGAATACTCCCCCGAGTCCTTCACCGGCACCGAGCTGGATTTCGCCCGCGAGGTCTGCGATGACGTGGTCGCCATCATGGATCCCAGCCCCGAGAACCCGATGATCATCAACCTGCCGTCCACGGTGGAGATGATTTCGCCGAATGTCTATGCCGATTCCATCGAGTGGATGGACCGCAACCTGGCCCGGCGCGATTCCATCTTGATTTCGCTGCACCCCCACAATGACCGCGGCGAGGGCATTGCCGCAGCCGAGCTGGGCTATATGGCCGGCGCCGACCGCATCGAGGGCTGCCTGTTTGGCAATGGCGAGCGCACCGGCAACGTGGACCTAGTGACCTTGGGTCTGAACATGCTCACCCAGGGCGTTGACCCCCAGATCGACTTCACCGATCTGCCCAAGATCCGCGAAACCGTGGAGTACTGCAACCAGCTGCGCGTTCCGGAGCGCCACCCCTACGGCGGCGAACTGGTCTTTACCGCGTTCTCCGGCTCGCACCAGGACGCGATTAATAAGGGCTTGGACGCGCTGGCTGCAACGGTGCGCCCAGAGGCCAATTCCACCGACGTCAGCTGGGAAGAGCTGCGCGATGCCATCTGGGAGGTGCCTTACCTGCCCATCGACCCGAAGGACGTGGGCCGCGATTACCAGGCCGTTATCCGCGTCAATTCCCAGTCCGGCAAGGGCGGCGTCGCCTACATCATGAAGACCGACCACGGCATCAATATGCCGCGCGCCATGCAGGCGGAGTTTTCCACCGTCGTGCAGGAAATCACCGATACCGAAGGCGGCGAGGTCAATTCCAAGAATATGTGGGACATCTTCGCCACCGAATTCCTGGACCGCACCACCCCGCTGCAGCTGGAATCGTTCGAGATCGACAATATTTCCGCCGATGACACCGATGCCACCGTCACCGCCACCGTGACCTACAACGGCAAGAATTCCGAGGTCACCGGCACCGGCAACGGCCCCATTGCCGCCTACGCCAATGCGCTGGAGTCCTTGGGCATCGACTTCGATGTCATCGATTACTCCCAGCAATCGCGCTCGGCCGGCGATGATGCCGAGGCCGCCTGCTACATTGCCGCGGACGTCAACCAGAACAAGGTCTGGGGCGCGGGCATCGCCGGTTCCACGACCCGCGCCTCCATCAACGCGATTACCTCCGCAGTAAACCGCGCGTTGGCCTAACGCGGGCGCGGGTCGGCATGGTAGAAGATCGACTATGCCTTCTTCTACCTACCTCATCCCCCACCGCGGCCTCGGCGCGGTGCAGGCCTTGCCCATTCACGGCGCATCGGTGAAGGGCACGGAGGAGTTTACCGTCACCCTGGCTCCCAGCCAGGAGGGCGGTTTAAGCGTGGAAACCCAAGACCAGATCGGCACCATTAGCGCCGCGGACCGCGCGGAATACCCCGAAATCGATCTCCTTTTCCGCGCCGGTCTCACCCCAGCCGCCACGGCCCAGCCGCATACCGATGGCCACGTCACCCTCCTGCTTCCCCGCCCCGGGCTCTGCCTGCCGGCGAATAATCCACCCGTCGGGCCCTATACGATGCTCGGTTACGCCCCGCCCATCGATATCACCGATCTCCCCGCGGATCTCTATATCCCCGCCCAGGCCCGGATGCACGTGCTGGTCAACCTCGTGCCCTCCGCCAACGCCGTCGACGTCTTCTTCGGCCCTAAGTTCCTCACCACCCTGTCCCCGGGTCCCTCGCTGCCCCCGCTTGCCGATGCCCCCATCCTCGCCCACGCCTACCACGCCCCGCGCGGCAACGATCGCGTGCTAAGCATCTACGCCGGCGATCCGCTGCCCGCCTCCAACGAGGACTCCGTGGCCGTCGCCACCCCGACCACGCAGGCGGCGACCGAGACCTTCGAAACCAGCAGCTTCCGCGCCGTCACCGCCACACCGGAGCCTAGGCGCCGCACTGGGTGGTGGGTCACGGCCATTGCCCTAGTCGCCGTCGCGGCGCTGGTAACCGTATTGATCGTCGCGGTTTAGTTTCCACTAAACCGGATTAGGCACCGATGAGGCCCGGCGCGCCCTGTCCCGCCACAGGAATTCCGGGATACTAGACTTAGGTTGATGAATAACACACCTGGCCCCTCCCCACGGTCGCCGCAGGCTCCTTCGCCGGCGACCATGGCGTCCCAGCATGCGGCTAGGACCCACGCCCAGGCGTCCCCTCACTCCGCAGCCGACCCCGCCGCACAGCAGCGCAAGCCGGGCCCCAACACAGGTACGGCCAAACCGGGGCCGCGTCGGCCCCGTCCACGCCGCGCCGTCCGCCCCTCCGGCGGGCCTGCGACGCCGAAAACCTCAGCCGCGTCGTCTTCCCCGGCCGCCACGGCTTCCGAGGCATCCACATCCACCGCAGACAGCGCGCCGCAAAAGCAGCCGGACAAGGCCGAGACCGTCGCCAAGCACCCCTACGTTGCCCTCACGCTGCAGACCACGGGCATCCACCCCTCGACCGGCCGCATCGTCACCATCGATGCGGTGGCCTTTGATAACGCCGGCGATATTGGCCAACGCTTCCACGCCGTGCTCAAGCCGGATATCGACGCCGGCCCGCACCACCTCCATGGGCTCACCGTCGCGGATATCGAGCAAGCACCCGCATTTAGCAGAGTCCTCAAATCGCTGGATAAGCTTATCGATGGCCGCACCCTCGTCGTCCACGATATCCCCTATACCTGGGGCTTTATCGTCGCTGAGGCTCGCCGCGCCATGATGACCGCCGCCCGCCAAAACCGCGCGCGCAACCGCGGGCGCAATAAAAGCAAGCGGCGCCGCCAAAAGGTGGGCCACATGCCCGCCCCCGTACGCATCATCGACACCTTGGCCACCTCGTATGCGCAGGGGGTGCGTTCGAATGATGTGCGGCTAAGGGGCGTCGCTAAGCAGAATGGCCTGGATGCCGATCCTAAGGCGACGCTGGAGCGCGCCCGGCGCCCGGAGCAGGAGACCTCGCGCGAGGAGACGGAGCTGCTCATCCAGCTCTACCAGCACCAGCAGCGCGGCCCGGTGCGCAGCTATGCCCCAGACGAGGTCCGCGCCGACCGCTTTGGCCTACAGCGCTCGCACGTGCGCGTCGATGCCGCCGAAGCCCCCGTGCAGCACCACAACCCCGGCAAGTACGAGCCCGGCAAGGAACTGCGCCGCGGCATGGAAATCGTCGTGGCCCCCGAAATCCTGGAGGACCCGGATACCATCATCTCCGCCCTCATGCGCGAGGAGCTGAACTATTCAGAGAAGCTCACCCGCGAGGCATCGCTTGTCGTGTGCAATGTCACCACGGATCTCGTGGGCAAGGCCATGCACGCCCAGCGCAAGGGCATCCCGCTAATGTCTGATGCCGCGTTTCTCGATGCCCTCACCCGCATCGAAGACCCCACCACTGCGCGGCGCCAGCCCCCGCAAAAAAGCGGCGGAAATAACCAGAGCAAGAGCCAGAAACGGCGGCGCAGGCGCGGCGGGCGCGGCCGGGGGCGGCGAAATTCTGGCGGCTCGGCGCCCAAGAACAACGCCTAGGCCGCTTCCCCGACTACCCTAGGGGGCATGAGTTTTTCAGTCCCGGGTGCCTTGAAGAAGTTGCGCACCACCGCCGCGACATCCGCCGCGAAGCTGGCCACCACCGCTTCCCGCGCCACCGGCCGGGGCGCCGGCGGAATGATCGGCGGCCTTATCGCCAATGCCATTGATCCCTCCATCATGACCAACCTCGGCGGCGGGCGCCCGGCCGTGCTGGTCACCGGCACCAACGGCAAGTCCACCACCACCCGCATGCTCGCCGCCGCGGTCCGCGCCGAGCACCACGTCGCCACCAACGACGGCGGCGATAACATGGACGCCGGCATCATCTCTGCGCTCATGGCGGGCAAGGACGCCTCGCACCTGGTCCTCGAGGTCGACGAGCTGCACGTGCCGCACGTTGCCGATAACCTCAACCCGCAGGCGCTCGTCCTGCTCAACCTCACCCGCGATCAGCTCGACCGTGTCGGCGAGATCAACAAGATCGAGCGCGCCCTCCGCGGCGCCGTGGAGGCCCACCCGGACATGCTGGTCATCGCCAATTGCGATGACGTGCTCATGACCTCGGTGGCCTATGACGCCAAGAACGTTATTTGGGTCTCCGCCGGCGCCGGCTGGCTCGGCGATTCCGTCACCTGCCCGCGCACCGGCGGCCACGTCGTGCGCACCGAGGATGACTGGTACGCGGTCAAGCCGCTTGCCGATGGCCGCGAGTTCCGCCGCCCGCAGGCGACGTGGGGCGTCGATAAGCATGGCGTTATCACCCCCACCGCAAAACGCCCGCTCAACCTGGCGCTGCCGGGCCGCGCCAATCGCGGCAACGCGGCACAGGCCATCGCCGCGGCCGTCGAGGGCTTTGGCGTGGACTTGGACCGCGCTATTGCCGCGGCGGAAAGCATCGATGACGTCGCCGGCCGGTATTCCACCATCCATTGGAAGGGCCGCGAGATTCGCCTGCTGCTGGCCAAGAACCCCGCCGGCTGGCAAGAGGCCCTGTCCATGGTGGATCGCAGCGCCGATGGGCTGGTCATCGCCACGAACGGGCAAGTTGCCGATGGTATCGACATGTCCTGGCTCTGGGACGTGAAATTCGAGGGCTTCAATGGTCTCAGCGTCAAGGCCGCCGGCGAGCGCGGCACCGACCTTGCCGTCCGCCTCGTCTACGCGGATATCACCCACGAGCTCATCCCGGATCCCATGGATGCGCTCGCCGCCTGCCCTGAGGGCCGCATCGAGGTCCTTGCCAATTACACCGCCTTCCGCGATCTGAAAAAGGCCCTGTCCAAGGAGGCTAATAATGCTTAATATCGGCCTAGTGCTTCCCGATGTCCTCGGTACCTACGGCGATGACGGCAACGCCCTCGTGCTGCGCCAGCGCGCCCGCATGCGCGGCCTCGACGCCGAGATTCACCCCATCCGGCTGGGCGAACCCGTGCCCGAAACGCTGGATATTTATACCATTGGCGGCGGCGAAGACACCGCGCAGATTCTTGCCGCAGAACACCTCATTGCCGATGGCGGGCTGACCCGCGCCGCCACGTCCGGCCGCCCCATCTTGGCCATTTGCGCTGGCCTGCAGGTCCTCGGCGAGTCCTTCCGCGCCTCTGGCAGGGTTATCGATGGCGTCGGGCTTATCGATGCCACCACCGCCGGCATGCAAGACCGCGCCATCGGCGAGGTGTCTTCCACCCTTACCGGCGCCGGGGTGACCGCAGATCTCACCGAGCCGCTTACCGGCTTCGAAAACCACTTGGGCGCGACCATCCTCGGCCCGTCCGCCCAACCGCTGGGAACCCTGACCCGCGGCAATGGCAACGCCGACCAGGCCGCCACTGCGGATCTCGCCGATGGCTCCACCCAGCGCACCTACGAAGGCGCCGTGCAGGGCAGCGTCATCGCCACTTATATGCACGGCCCCGCCTTGGCCCGCAACCCGCAGCTCGCGGATCTGCTCCTGGCCCAAGCCATGGGCGTTTCGCTCGCCGATCTCGATCCACTAGACATCCCCGCGGTCGACCGTTTGCGCACCGAGCGCTTCAACGCCGCCGAGCCGCCGCGCTCCCAGCGCTAAACCTGTGGATAACTTCCCCAATTCGCGGCCTTCACAACCAAAAAGAGCCAAATTGAGCCGAGTTATCCACAGGCTGGCCGCGGTCGCCTTGTAGCTCCCAGGCCCCAACCCTAGGCTGCGGGGCATGACGTTATTGGAGCAGCTGGGGGACATCGCCAAGCGCGGCGTAGACCTGATTGAAGAGGCCTACGCCGCCGCTGACCTACCCCTGCCTGCGGACCAAGCGCGCGAGCTGCGCCGCACCGCCGAGGCTTTCCTCGCGCCCACCAGCCACTCGCGCTATCAACGCCGCGCCCTGGCCGCCGCACGGCGCAACGAGCACAGCCTGGACACGCTCGCGCTCATCGCGCGCCGCTCCCAGCGCGTGAAAAATCCCACCGAGCGCTGGCGCTTCCGCAAAACCCTGTGCGCTACGGCCGGGACCACGGCCGAAGTGTCCCGCGCCGCCACCCGCCTGCTGCGCGAAATCGCCCCGCCGCCCGAGCGCAAAGACGGCGGGCGCCGCATCCTGCACGGCGAGAAAACCACGCTGAGCTTTACCGGCCCCGCCGCTGAAATGGCCGATATCTGGGCCACCGCGAAGGGCGATCCCCTCGCCTGGCTCACCGGTTCCCGCGCCGTCGCGCCGGCCAGCGTAACCACCAATGTCATCATCGAGCTGCCGGATTACCTGAAAATCTTGCACGGCGAGGGCTCCGAAGTCCGCCTCGCCATGACCAACGGCGCCACCATCACCGGCGCCGACCTTATCCGCCGCACGCTCGCCGGCGCCGGCCTTTTCACCCTCATCCACCCCGAGGAAGGCCCCGTCAACCTCTACCGCGCCCGCCACGCCTCCGCCAAACAACGCCGCATGCTCGAGGCCGAAGGCGCGCGTTGCGCGTGGCCCGCTTGCCGACGCCCCGCCGCCGAATGCCAAGCCCACCACATCTTCGAATACGCCCGCGGCGGCCACACCCACCCGGCGAACATGTGCCTTTTGTGCCCGTACCACAACTCCATCAACGGCCTTCCGGGACGCGGGCGAATGGCGCGCATCAACGGGCGCATCGCCTGGCTGCCGCCGCATCCGCGCCACACGGACCGCCCCGCCCCGCCGGGCTCCGCTGCACCGTCACGTTCGGCGCCACCGCCAGACTCGGCGTCGCCACCGGAGCCGAATGCGCCTCCCCCAGTCTTTACTGGCCGCGCGCCACGCGGGCCGACCGCCGCCGTGCCCTAAACCCCAAGAAACCGAGCGGTGCCGCGGTCGGTGCTGCGGGCCCCTAAATGGTCAAGCGCCCCGAAAGCGCACGGGACAAGGTGAGCTCGTCCACGAACTCCAAATCGCCTCCGAGCGGCATGCCGGAGGCCAATCTGGTGATCTTTAAATCGGGAAAGTCCCGCAATAACCGCACCAGGTAAGCCGCGGTGGCCTCGCCCTCCGTATTCGGGTCGGTGGCGAGGATGACCTCACGGATGGTAGGGGTGTCGTCGTAAAGCGGGGCCTCTGGCGTGGAATCCGCCAACTCCCTATCCGGCAGCACCCCGCCCAGCCGCTGGAGGAGCGTGGAAATATTCAAATCCTTCGGCCCAACATTGGCCAGCGGATCCAGCGCACCGCCAAGCACGTGGTAGCGCCCCTCGTACTCACCCGTGCGCTCGATGACCTGGATGTCCTTCGGCTCCTCCACAACGCAAATAGTCGAGGCGTCGCGCTGCGAATTGATGCAAATCCGGCACACATCCTCGCGCGAAATATTGCAACAAATACGGCAGAAAGTAACGCCGTCGCGCACGCCGCCTAAGGCATTTTGCAGGCGCTCGATATCCTCCGGTTCCATGTGCAACACATGAAACGCGATACGCTGCGCCGACTTCGGGCCGATGCCCGGTAGCCGCGAAAACTCATCAATGAGGTCCTGCAGAGGTCCTTCAAACACCACAACTCCCAAAATTACGTCAAGGCCGCGGCCCCATCACCGGGGCAACGGCCTTTTAAGAATATCGCGCGGTTAGAAGCCGCCGAACATGTCATCCATCGACGGTCCACCCTGGCCGCCCATGCCTTGCGACAGGGGACCAATCTTTTCCTGTGCCAACTTGCCCGCTGCGGCGTGGGCATCCTTAAACGCGCCCATCACTAGGTCCTGCAGCGTATCGATGTCCTCCGGGTCAACCACGGACTTATCAATCTGCAGGTCTACTAGCTCGGCGCCACCGGTCATGGTCACCTTAACCAGGCCATTGCCCGCGCTGCCCTCAACGTTGGTGGCCAGGATTTCTTCCTGCGCCTTCTGCAGCTCGGCCTGCACCTGCGCCGCCTGCGCGATGAGGTCGTTCATGTCGTTGGGTTGTGGGGTGGAATCTTGTTCAGCCATAGCTTTCGTCCTTTCTAAATAAATCCACTGTAGCTTTGCTACCGCCCGAGTCTACCGTGCCGCAGTCCTAGACACGGCGTGCGCCTAGTTCCTTTTCCACGAGTTCTATCGCTATCTCGGTGGCGCTGCGGTGGTCCATTTCGCCTGCGGACTGCGCGGCTTCGACCATGTCGCGTTCTTCGTCATCGCGCGTATAGGCCGGCGGTTCTTCCGGCGGCGGCTCGTCCGCGGGGCCCTCCGGCTCGGGCGGCAGCGGCACCCCGTTGCTAAATTGCGGCGTGCGCGCGAATTCTTCATCGCGTTGCTTCGCCACCTCGCTTGCCTTGGCAATGCGCGAGCGCCACCCGGGCTTACTCTCCGCCTCCTTGTCGTCGCTTGGCTCCCGCTCGGGCGCGTTGGGGTTCCATTCGGGTTTGGCCTGCGGGGCCCGCGGCGCATCGAACCCTGCGCTCTTAGGGTCCGTGCCCACCACGCAGTTGACCTGAATATCGCGCTGGAATTCCTCCCGCAGCACGTCCACGATGACGGAATTATTCGCCGGCGCATTGATGCGTTCTGCCAGCGCACCGGTGGTATGCCCCAGCGTCAGCGTATTATCGCGGAATCCGAGCACGCGGGCTTCGGCAAGCATGATTTCGGCAACCTTATTACGCTTGCCGACGCTCCCCCTCAGCTCCACCCATTTCCGCTTCACTGCCTCCACGAAATCACCGTCATCGCCGCTTGCCGATGCCCCCTTCGACTGGTCCTGCCTCTCCGGCTGCGCTGGCGCCGCCGGCACCGGTTTCTCCAGCGGTTCCGCCTGGTCGTTTCCGCGGGCTGGCGCATTCTGCGGAACCTGGCGCTCCTGGCCCCATGGATCCGCGCTACCGTCAGTTTCTACGTTGCCGCCTGCCGCGGTAGCCGAAGCGTCCTCCGCAGGCACATCGCTAGACTGCGAATCCGTGGACTGCTGCTCAGGCTGCCCAGCCCAATCAGCTCTTTCTGGCTGCTCTGCCTGGTCAGATGGCCCAGCCTTTTGCTGCTGCCCCGGCTGCGTATACTCCGCGCTCGATTGCGCAGGCCACGATGCTGATTGTTCCTCATTCTCAGCTCCTGCCGGCTGCGCTGCGTCCTCATGCCCGGCCTGCGATTGCTGCGCCGTTGCCTCCCGCCGCTCGTGTGTTTGCTCAGGTTGAGACGGCGATGACAATGCTGACGGTGATGCCGATTCCGGGGCCGGCTCCGGTGCCCCGGTGCCCGCGGCCGCTTGATTCCGTTGTTGTCCAGGTGCCTCTGAAGCAGTGGAGCCAGTAGCGGCCTGGTTTTGCTGAGCCTGGGACTTTGCACGGCGCCGCGCGATGATGGCGGCCGCTGCCGACTGCGGATCCTGGGCGCCCGAAAAGGCTGGCCCGTTTCCTGCAGAGGGTGCTGACTGGCCCGGCTGTCCTGCCTGCGGTGACTGTGCAGACTGTGCCCCTTGGCCAGCATGGTTGGGCTGGTCAGATTGTGCGGATTGCGGGGCGCCGCTGGGTTGGGCAGGCTGGGCTGCGGATGCCGCACTCGGTGCCGCGCCGGACGAGGTACCAATGAGCAAGTGGGCGCACATGATTTCGAGCAGTAGGCGCGGCGAGGTGGCCCCGGTCAGATCGCTGATGCGGTCATTGACGGTGGAGGCAAGATAAGTTAGCTGCGGGCCGGAAAAACGCTGCGCTTGGGCGGTGAGCACCTCGGCGCGGTCGGTTGGCGCGGAAACTAGGCCCGCATCGATGGCCCCAGGCACGGCCTGCAGGATCATCAGGTCGCGCAAACGGTCGAGCAGATCCACTGCGAACCGGCGCGGATCGTGGCCGGCCTCGATGACGTTGTCTATCTGCGCAAAAAGACCGGCCTTGTCGTTCTCGGCGAGGGTGGCGATGGTGTCATCGAGAAGCGTGACGTCCGTAACGCCGAGCAGCGGGCGCGCGAGGTCATAGGTCAGGCCATCGGGACCCGCGCCGGCCAAAAGCTGGTCCAGCAGCGACAGGGTATCGCGCGGGGAACCGCCGCCGGCCTCGATGACCATGGGATAGACGGCGTCTTCGACCTGCACGCCCTCGGCGGCCACGGTCTTTTGCAGCAGCCCCTTCATCGCGGGCGGGGTAAGCAGGCGGAAGGGATAGTGGTGTGTACGGGAGCGAATGGTGCCGATGATCTTTTCCGGCTCCGTCGTCGCAAAGATAAAAATCACGTGCTCCGGCGGCTCTTCAACCACCTTAAGCAATGCGTTGGCACCGGACGGGGAAATCATGTGCGCCTCGTCGATGATGAAGATGCGGTAGCGCGATTCCGCCGGCGCATAGTAGGCGCGATCGCGCAGCTCGCGCATGTCCTCCACGCCATTGTGCGAGGCGGCGTCGAGCTCCGTCACGTCCAGGTTGCCCGGGCCGCCGGGCGCGAGCGACACACACGAATCACACTTACCGCACGGCGTCGAGGTGGGCCCGTGCTCGCAGTTGAGCGAGCGGGCCATAATCCGCGCCGAAGACGTCTTACCGCAGCCGCGCGGGCCGGAAAAGAGGTAGGCGTGGTTGATGCGCCCCGCGTCGAGGGCGGCAGATAGCGGCGTGGTGACCTGCTCTTGCCCCACGACCTCGGCAAACGTTGCTGGACGGTATTTCCGGTATAAAGCCACGGTTAGCCAGTTTACCGGCTAACCCTCGCGCGACCAGTCCAGCAGGTCAATGCCCTGCTCGGCCACGGCCTCCTGCAGCTTGCCGACGCCCTCTTCCACCCCAAACGCATATTCCGCATCCGTCAGCATGACCAGCTGCAGCACGAGCGTCAGGCGGTTCTCCTCGCGGTATTGCGGCGTCTGCCCGCCCCAGAGGTACGGGGCGATGAGCAGTCCGTGGTGCACGGTCAGCTCGCCGGGGAGATCCAAAAGCGACGGCAGCAAGACGCCGGGTTGCGCGGGCAAGAGGCCGCCCGCCTTCTCCAGCTTCGCGGCCGCGGCCCCCACGGCGGCGGCGACTTCGGGCTGGCCCACGCGCGCTACAGTGACGAGTTCGCAGCGCACATCTAGGCCTTCGGCATCGCTGCGCAGGCCGGTATCGACGTCGTTGAAGGTGGTGGTGAGGGCGAGGGATTGGGCATCGGCAAGCGTGGCTAAACCCAGCCTGCGCCCGTCGACGTACCGGAACTCCAGGGGAGCCGGGATGACCTCGCTGAGCCACACGGCGGATTCGTCGGCGTTGATTTTAGCCCTCCGCCTTTTCGATGGCCGCCAGAAGCACGCAGGTGGCAACGCCGTCGATGGCTTCCTCGATTTCCTCCTGCGGCGGCAGCGACACCGCAAGGCGGATATTGCGGTCATTCTCATCGCGGCCGTGCGGGTAGGCCGCGCCCGCCTTGGTGAGCACGATGCCGGCATCCTTAGCCAGCTCCCACACGCGGGTGGCGGTGCCGTCGACGACGTCCATGGAAATGAAGTAGCCACCCTTAGGGTCGGTCCATTCCGCGACGCCGTACTCGCCCAGACGCTCATCCAGGATGCGGCGCGCGGCGGCGAACTTCGGCGCCAGCAGCTCGGCGTGGCTGCGCATCAGCTCGCGCACGCCGTCCGCGGAGCCAAAGAACTCGGCGTGGGCGAACTGGTTGATCTTATTCGGTCCAATGCCGCGGATGCCCGCGTTCGCCAGGTACCAGTCGAGGTTGTCTGCCGAGGACCCGAAAAAGCTCACGCCAGAGCCCGCGAAAGTGACCTTGGAGCTCGAGGACATGGCCCAGAAGCGGTTGGGGTGCCCGCCCTGCTTGGCGATGTCCAGAATCGGCAAGATTTCCGGGAACTCGTCTGTCAGCGTGTGTACTGCATAGGCGTTATCCCACACAATGCGGAAATCCGGCGCCGCGGTATCCATGTCCGCCAGGCGGCGGGTCTTGTCCTCCGAAATGAGCGCACCGGTGGGGTTGGAGAACATGGGAATGATCCACATGCCCTTGACCTGTGGGTCCTGGGCGAGCTTAGCGATGGCCTCGACATCCGGGCCGTCGTCTTCCATCGGCACCGTCACCAACTCGAAGCCGAAGAGCTCCGTGATGGCGAAGTGGCGGTCATAGCCGGGAACCGGGCAGATCCACTTGACAGTTTCTTCCTCGCTCCACGGGTGCGGCGAATCATTGGTGCCGAAGGTATAGGCCCAAGAAATGAGGTCGAACATGATGTTGAGCGAGGAGCTATCGCCGGCCAATAAGAGCTCTGGGTCAATATTGGTAAGCTCGCCCCACAGCTCGCGCAGCTTCTTAACGCCCTTCAGGTTGCCGTAGTTGCGCAGGTCAGCACCTTCAGCATCGGTGTAGTTTCCCTCACCCGGCAGCGACAACAGCGCGTTGGAGAGATCGAGCTGCGCCTTCGATGGCTTGCCACGGGTCAAATCCAGCTTGAGGCCCTTTGCCTTCAGTCCCGCATATTCTTCGCGGACTTTCGCGGCAAGTTCTGCCAAGGCGGACGATTCCAGAGTGAGAAGCGACATTAGTATGTCTTACCTTCCGTAGTGTGGTGCGACGTTTAGCCACCAATACTAACGCACCCTGCATAAAAAAGGGACCCCGCGCACCCGTCAGAGCCTCCTGACCCTTGCTGCATTCCTGCCCTGGGGGAGTTCAGAGGATGGACGCCACGCGGAATCCTGCCCTTACTTTAACGCCCACGGCCCGCATAAGCCAAATACACCGCCGCCCGACATCGCTTGGGGCGAGGCGGAAGGCTGTGGGGGCATCGGCAAGCGGCAGCAGTTCGGTGAGCGCCGGGTCCTGCCCTACCGAAACCCAATAATTGCCCAAAAATCGGCACTGACCAGGCGATTGGCATTCTAATTGCCACGGCTGCTAATGTTTCTTCTCGGAGGATTCGACTAGCGGCCTATGTCACACGCCTGGAACGCGTGCGGGGTTCACGCCCCTCGTGGGTTCAAATCCCACATCCTCCGCCACTGGAAATCCCGGCTCGAAAGGGTCGGGATTTCCGCATATCTACAGCCTGCTTGTTTAATCCGTGAAAACCCGTCAAAATAGAGATAGTTCCTTTCCCCATAAACTATCTCACTAGGACGCTCTCCCCCATGGACTATGTCTTGGCTCTCGGCGAAAACCCCGATTTTCCTTTGTGGCTTCGCGCGACGCACCTCATCAACTTTGTACTCATCGGCATGCTCTTGCGCTCCGGGCTGGAAATGCTTTCTTCCATGCCGCGCCTGTGGTGGCGCAATGACTGCGCCCCTGGCACCGAATGGCTGCGATTTACCAAGCGCAAGCTGCCCAAGGAAGAGGGCGTATATACCTCTTTGATGGACGAGCTTTCGTGGTCGCCGCTGGTGACCCTGCCGGGCCGCGAAAACGTGGGCCTCGGCCGCCACTGGCACGGCCTATCGGTCATGCTGTGGGTCCTCAATGGCTTGGTATATGTCGTGCTGCTCTTTGCCACTGGCCTGTGGCAGCGCCTCATCCCCACGTCCTGGGACATCATCCCGGAGGCTTGGGATACCTTCAAGGTCTATATCAGCCTCAGCGCGCCCGGCATCGAGCACTTCACGCCCTACGATGCCCTCCAGCAGCTTGCCTACGCCTTCGTCATCTTCATCGTCGCGCCCTTCATGATGGTGACCGGTCTGGGCATGTCGCCGGCCATCCGCGTGCGTTTCCCGTGGTTCGTGAAGATGTTGGGCGGGCACCAGGGCGCTCGCTCACTGCACTTTATCGGCATGGTCTTGATGTCCGCGTTCATCCTGGTCCACGTGGTGCTGGTCTTCTTCGTGCACCGCGAGCACAACATGGTCCACATCGTCTTCGGCGACGTCTCCACCGAGCGCTATGTGCAGGCCTTTACCACCGTCGTCATCACCATCGTGGCGGTCATCATCTTCTGGATTGCCCTGTCCTACTGGACCTTGGCAGACCGCGCCCGGGCGCATAATTTCTTGGTCTCGTTCACCGAAATCGGCCGCAAGCTTTCGCTGAATCACTTCCACCCGCGCAAGCCCAAGGAGACCAAGGACTCGCCGATGCCCATTTCCTCCTTCCACTGGACCAACGGCCTGCCGCCGACGGAGAAGGAGTCCCCTGAGTGGACCGAGTACAAGCGCAATGGCTGGCAGGATTACGCCATTACCGTGGCTGATGATGTCAACGGCACCGAAAAGACCGTCACCCTTGAGCAGTTGCGGGAGCTGCCGCAGACGTCTTATATCGCCACGCATACCTGCATGCAGGGGTGGTCGGCGACCTCCAAGTGGGGAGGGCCCAAGCTTGCCGATGTCCTCGAGCTACTCTGCCCCCGCCCCGAAGGCGCCAACTACGTGCTCATCGAGTCCTATGGCTTGGCGCAAAAGATGTACGATAACCGCCCGCGCGAGCCTTTCTACGCGGCCTTCGATATCGAGACCGCCATGGAAGATCAGTCCATTTTGGCGATTTCGCGCAATGACCAGGACATCGATCTGCACTTGGGCGCCCCAGTGCGCGCCCGCGTGGAGTCGAACCACGGGTATAAGGCCGTGAAGTGGGTATCGCGCATTGCCTGGATTGGTGATTACGCCGACTACGGCGATGGCCGCGGCGGCACCCGCGAGGATTCCGCGCTCCAGGCCTTCAACGGCCGCATCTAACACCGAAGGATTAGAATCTGTTTCTATGACTGATAAATCTTCCGTCACCGAAACCCGCATCGCCATCGAAGGCGTCCGCAACGACAATGACGTGCGCAAGTGCCTGCAAAAGCTCTACGGCATCTTTGCCGATACGGGAATGGGCCAAGCCACCTTCGAGATGACCGGGGAGGCCACCGCGGATGTCGTCATCAAGCACTCCGAGTCCGTCACGGTGGACCCAGAGGTCATCGATGCGGCGGTGCGCAAGGCGGGGCCGTACCGCCTCGCCTAGTCGATGCGCGGTGGCTCGTAGCCGTCCTCTTTAAGCCACGCGATATGCGGCGGGGTATTCATGCCCCACTCGCTGCGCGCCCAGGCAAAGGTCTGGCGCACCTCGGCCTCGGAATAACCGCCATCGCGCAGGTACTGCCGGAAGCCGTTCGGCCCGGAATCCTTGATCCAGAGCCAGACGTAGTCGTCGAGGGAGTCATCGGCAAGCAAGCTTTCTAAGCCCGCCGGAACGAACTCGCGCTCGGCGCGCACGCGGTCCGCCAAATCCTCATCGAGGAAATCGTAGAGGTAGTCCATCGCGTCCTCGAGCTCGGCATAGTGTTGTGGATCCATGGGCTAGATCTCCCGGTGATTAGTGCCGATGACCATGCGGTCGATCTCTTCCAGTATCTCATCCACGATGGCCGGATTGAAGGCCCGATCCTTGCGCAGGACTAAGAGCTCGCTCTGCGCGGCGTTCAGCGCGGTGCGGCGGGCCTCCAGGGCGACGCGGCGGGCCTCCTCGGCGCGCTGCTTGCGCATATCGTTATTCTCGGCGGGGTTTTCGCCATCGCCCAGGCGGTCCTCGAACCACTGAATGACGTTGGCGGAAATCTCCGGATCGACCGTTTCGGCCTCGCCGGTGGCATCGTCTTCCGGGCGGAATTGCGATAGCGCATCGATGCTGGCGGCGCGCGCCCGCGAGACCACCGCGGCGCGCATCTTATCGTTGGCGGCCTGCGAGGCCTCGGTGAGATCGAGCTGCCTCATCAACCACGGCAGCAGCAGGCCGGGCAGCACCATGGTGACCAACAGGACGGTCAGGGCGATAACGGCCAGCTCGTGGTGGAAGGCGAAGACGCCGGTGGGAATGGATAGAACCAGCGCCAGGGTCACCAGGCCGCGCATGCCGGACCAGGTCATCAGCAGCACCTCCTGCATCCGCAGCGGGGCAACGTGCGGGCGCCCGCGCGAGACGTTGAGGCGGTAGTAGAAGAACATCCACACGAAACGCACCACGAAGGCTACCAGCGAGAGGATTACGCCGACCATAACCGAGTGCCACAAATCCGAGCCGACCTCCGCGATGGCCGTATTAACCGTCAGCCCGATAAGGCCGAACGCGACGCCGGTAAACAGCAGCTCCATGGTCTCCCAGAATGACTGGCCGGAAAGCCGGTCCTCGGCCTGGATATCGGCGCGCGAGTTGAGCTCGACGGCGGCGATGACCACGGCGATAACCCCGGAGGCTTTCAATTCCTCGGCCACGAGGAAGGTGGCGAAAGGAACCACCCAGGTCAAAGCGTTGCGCGCGACCACATCGTGGACGTGGGTAATAAACAGCGCCGTCAGCCGCCCGATGAGCCAACCAATGGCAAGCGCGACGACGGACGAATAAAGGAAGCTCAGCACGCCGCTGCCAAAGGAAATATCGCCGCCCTGGGTCACAGCGGCAAGCGCGAGGTGGAAGGCGACGATGGAGGCGGCATCGTTAAATAGCCCCTCCGTTTGCAAGGTGGTGATGATGCGGCGCGGGATGCCGGCGGGCTCGGCCACCGCATCCACGGCCACGGGGTCCGGCGGGGCGATGGCCGCGCCGATGAGGATGGCGGCGGCAATGCTAATTCCCGGCAGGAATGCGTAGGCGGTCGCACCCACGGCGAGGGTGGTGGCGACGACAAGCAGCACGGACAGGCTCAGGATGGTCACCCACTGCCCGCGAATCACGCCCCAGGACGTGCGCCGCGCCAGCGCCCACAGCAGCGGCGGCAAGAAGATGGGAAGGATGAGCTCGGTGGGGATGTCGAATTGCGGCAGCCCCGGCACGAAGACGGCGCAAGCGGTAATAATCGTCAGCAGCGCGGGCCAGGGCAGCCCGACCCTATCGCCGATCGCAACAACGAAGACGGTCAGCAGCATGAGCCCGATGAGAACCAATAAAACTTCCATGGGCTCGATAGTATTACGCGCGCCAAATATACGGCTCGCGGCTCAATTCCTCCGGCCGGAATTGCGTGAGGAGCTCGGCGGCGGTCTCCGCCTCATAGCCCAAAGACTGCGCCAGCTGCTTGACGATGCCCCTCTGCTCCCCCATATCCCGCATCGTCACCGCGCCATCGCGCTTGGCCAGGCGCTTGCCCGCGGAATTCAGGACCAGCGGCACGTGCACGTAGGTCGGCGGCTCAATCTCCAAAAGGGAGGCCAGGTAGGCCTGGCGCGGGGCGGAGGATAAGAGATCGTCGCCGCGGACCACCTGGTCGATGCCCTGGTAGGCATCATCCACGACCACCGCCAGGTTATAGGCCCAGCCGCCGTCCTGCCCGCCGCGGCGCAGGATGAAGTCATCAACGTCGCCGGTGTAATCGCCGTGCAGGGCGTCGTGGATGGTGAAGGTGGAGACATCAGCGCGCAGGCGCAGCGCCGGCTGGCGGTTGTCGGCGGCGAGCTGGGCGCGCTTGGTGGCACGTTGGGCATCGGAAAGCGCACGGCAGGTGCCCGGGTACTGGCCGGGGATGGCGTGCGGGGCGCGGGAGGCTTCGCGGATATCCTTGCGCGAGCAGTAGCACTCGTAGACCGGCAGCTTCTGGAGCGCCGCGGCATAGGCGGCATCGCGATCCTGCTGGTAGATGACCTCGCCATCCCACTCCAGCCCCAGGGCCGCAAGGTCCGCGAGTTGGCGCTCGGCCGCCGCGCGGGAGGAGCGCTGCTTATCGATGTCCTCCACCCGCACCACAAACCTGCGCCCCGTCGAGCGCGCGTAGAGCCACGCGAGAAGCGCCGTGCGGAGGTTGCCAAAGTGCAGGTCGCCGGAAGGGCTCGGGGCGTAGCGGCCCGCCCCGGTGGTCGCGGAATTCATATTCCCAGCATACGGTTTGGCACAATGGTGGGCATGGAAAAATCCCCCTCCTCTCAAGTGCGTTTTATCCCCGTTCATTCCACTCTCTATCCCTGGCTCGTCACGATCTTCGTCGTGACGTTTTTGATTTCTAATATCAACGCCACCAAGGGCGTCCAGCTCGGGCCGCTCGTGACCGACGGCGCCTTCTTCCTCTTCCCGCTGGCCTATATCGTCGGCGACGTTTTGTCCGAGTGCTACGGCTTCAAGTCCACCCGGCGCGCCATCTACATCGGCTTTGCGATGGCCCTGCTCGCTGTGGTGTGTTTCTACATCGCCATCTGGCTGCCCGCGGCGGATTTCTATGAGGGCCAGGAGGCCTTCGCCGCCACGCTGGGCTTGGTGCCGCGCATCGTTTTGGCCTCCCTGGCCGGCTACCTGGTGGGCCAGCTGCTCAACGCGTGGACGCTGACCGCGATGAAGAAGCGCAGCGGCGAAAAGGGCCTTTTCTCCCGGCTGATTGCCTCCACCGTGGTGGGCGAGTTTGGCGATACCTTGCTGTTTTGCGCCATCGCCGCGCCCGTCATCGGCATCGACACCACGAGCGGTTTCATCAACTACGTGGTGGTGGGCTTTGTGTGGAAGACGCTGATTGAGGTCGTCCTTTTGCCCATAACCTCCACTGTTATCAAGCTGGTGAAAAAGCGCGAAGATTACCGCGCCTTCGACGCCGCGTAGTAGCGGCCCAGGAATTCATCGCGGTAGTCCTCGTAGTAGCCGCCGTTGATGGCGGCGCGAATATTGTCCACTAACCGCACCATGAATTCCACGTTGTGAATGGTGCACAGCGTGCCGGCCAAAAATTCCTTCGCCTTGAGCAGGTGGTGCAGGTAGGCGCGCGAGTAGTTCTCCGTGACGTAGCCGCCGAACTCCTCGTCGATGCCCTTGAAATCCCGCTTGAACCGCGCATTGGTGAGGTTCAAGCGGCCATCGAGGGTGTAGACGCCACCGCGGCGAGCCAGGCGGGTCGGCGCGACGCAATCGAAGGTATCGGCGCCGGCCTCGACCGCGGTAAAGATGTCATCGGGTTCGGAGATGCCGAGCAGGTGGCGCGGTTTATCGTCCGGTAGTTCATCGCAGACCCAGCCCACGATGGTGCCGAGGTTCTGCTTTTCCAGCGCGCCGCCGATGCCGAAGCCGCCGAAACCGCGCTGGCCCTTCTCCCGCGCGGCGCGGTCCAGGTCCAAGAGCCCACGGGTGGCCTGGCGGCGCAGATCCTCGTATTGCGCACCCTGTACCACGCCCCACAGCGATTGCTTCGGGCGGTGGTAGCGCTCACGGGTGAGCCTGTCGTGTTCCTCCAGGCACCGCTGCGCCCACCGGTGCGTGCGGGCAACGGATTCCTCCTGGTAGGTGCGCGAATCAATGAGCGTGGTCAGCTCGTCGAAGGCGAACATGATGTCTGCACCCAGCCCGTGCTGAATCTGCATTGATTTTTCGGGCGTAAAGCGGTGCTTGGAGCCATCGATAATCGAGCGGAAGTCCACGCCTTCCTCATCCACCTTGGCCATGCGCTCCCTTTTCGCGACCCGAATATCCTTTTCGGTGAGATCCGCCAAGTCCATGGCGATGACCTTTTTAAAGCCCACGCCCAAAGACATCACCTGGAATCCGCCGGAATCGGTGTAGGTCGGCCCGTGCCAGTTCTCAAATTTCGCCACGCCGCCGGCCTCGTCCACGATGTCGTGGCCCGGCTGGAGGTAGAGGTGATAGGCATTGGACAAAATGGCCTGCGCTCCGGTGGCGCGAATCTGCTCCGGTGTCAGTGTCTTCACGGTGGCCTTGGTCGCCACTGGGATAAACGCCGGGGTGGCGATATCGCCGTGCGGGGTGTGGATAACACCACTGCGACCATGCTTGCCGGGGCCTTCGGGCAGGCGCTTATCGATGTCGAAACTTAAGTCCTTCATTCCTTTTCTTCCTCTTCTTCCCTGGTCTTCTGGCCGTCATCCGCGTGTTGTGCTTCCCATTCTTCCTCAAGCGCGGTGCCTTCGATGTCTACGGTGGGCAGGATCTTATCCAGCCACTTGGGCATCCACCACGTAGCGCGGCCCATGAGGAACATGGAGGCGGGGACGAGGGTCATGCGGACAAAGAAGGCATCGAAAAGCACGCCCGCCGCCAAGGCAAAGCCGAAGATCTGGATGAACGGCAGCGGCTGATTGATAAAGGCCACGAAGACCGAAATCATGATGATGGCCGCGGCCGTCACCACGCGCGCGCCCTGGGTAAAACCGGTGATGGTGGCCTCATCGACGGCGCTATAGGGTCCCGACGTGCCCTTCGGATGCCGCGCAATGTGCTCGCGCATGCGGGTGACCAGGAAGACCTGGTAGTCCATGGCCAAGCCGAAGGTCACACCGATGAGGAAGATCGGCATGAATGATAGCAGCGGGCCGGGGCCCGGGACGAGGCCCCACAGGCCGTCTTGCCATACCAGCACCGTCAGTCCGAAGGCGCCGCCCACCGAAAGCAGGAAGCCGAGGCCCGCCACCAGTGGCACCAGGAGGGATCGGAAGACGACGAGTAGCAGCACGATCGCCAGCCCCACAACGATGCTGAGGTACGGCACCATCGCACCGCGCAAGCGCTCGGTAATGTCCAATTGCACGGCGGTCAGGCCTGTCAGGCCGATCTCGGTGCCGGTGGTGCCTTCGATCTCCTTGGTGGCGGAGCGCAGCGCGTGCGCAACATTAATGGTTGCGGCTTCCGTTGGCGAGGTTTCCGGAGTCACCATGATTTGTGCCGAGCGCTGGTCCTCGCTGAGCGAAACGATTTGTGCATGCTTTACCCCGCCGAGCGTCTTCAATTGATCCGCGGTGTAGAGGAAGGACGCCAGCGCTGCCTTGTCTTCGGCGCTGGTCGGCGCGGCGGCGTCTTCCTTGTCCTCGACCTCTGCGACGGGGGCGATTTCCGGCTCCGCTGGCTGGTCGCCAGGCTGGTCCGCGGGGTGATCGCCGGGCTGGTCAGCTGGCTGGTCCGATGGCTGATCGGGCGCCCCGTTGGGCGCGGGCCCAGGCGCGTTATCGGGCGCATGATCCTCCGGGTTTTCGGCGGGCGGCTCGCCGGCACCTTCTTCGGGTTCGGCTTCTCCGCCCTGGGCCGCCACCAATGGGGCGAGTGCGGCGGAATCGGCGTTGATGGTGTGGGCATCGACAACCGCGAGGAACGGCCCGTTGACGCCGGGGCCGAAGCCCTCGGCCATCAGGTCGGCAGCCTTGCGCTGGGTGGTATCGGGATTCGAGGTGGTATCGGCAGGCAGCGCCAACTCCATGTGAAGCACGGGGGCGGTCATGGCGCCGAGGGCGAGGACGACGAGGGCCATCGCCAAGCCGGGCACCTTTTGTACCAGTCGTACCCAGCGATGGCCCATGGTAGGCCCGCGGCGCGCCTTGCCCTTGCGGGAAGGGTTGCCGGCCACGCCGGGGATGCGGCCGCTAAACGCCTTGTCCCCCAAAAGCCCGAGCATCGCGGGGATGAGTGTGAGGGAGACAAGGACGGCGATAGCCACGGTTGCTGCGGCGGAAAGCCCCATGGCGGTGAGGAATTCGATGCGCGCAATGAGCAGGGCAAAAAGCGCGGTAAAGACGGTGGTTCCGGCGAAAACCACGGACGAGCCCGCCGTTCCTGCTGCCATACCTGCGGCCGCTGGGGCGGACATGCGGGCCCGCTCGGCGCGGTAGCGGGACAGGATAAATAGCGCATAGTCGATGCCCACCGCCAGGCCAATCATGATGGCCAGCACCGGCGTCATGTTGTTGAGCTCTATCCAGTGCGTGGTAATCAGCATGCCGCATGCGCCCAGACCGACTCCGATGACGGCCGAAATTAACGGCATTCCAGAAGCGACCAGGGAGCCGAAGGTAAAAATGAGGACGAGGAAGGCCACGCCCAGGCCAATAATCTCGGAAGTGGAGTTAACCCGAATCTCATCGCCAAACCCGGCGCCGCCGGCCTCGACGGTAAGCCCCTGCTGCCTGCCGATGTCCATCGCTTCCGTCACGATGTCTTTATCGGCTTGGTCCACGCTATAGGGCGATTCGGCATCGAAGTTGAAGGTGGTATAGGCAATGGTCTTGTCTTCGTTGACCATGGCGAGGTTATCGGCATCGGCATGCGCGGACGATTCCGGCAGCCCCATCTCCGTGAACTGGTGGATGACCTCATCCTGCAGCCGCGGCGAGACCTCAAGGGGGTTGCCAAAACGCATGGTATCGCCCATCTCCAGGTTATCCTCGAGGTGGGTGATGACCGCCTTGATGGCCTTTTCATTGGCGGGATCTGAGAGCTTTTGGCCCTCCGGGGCCTGGAAGACCAAGTTCACCGATGGGGAGTTGGCGGGATTGCCGCCTTCCGGGAAGAGATCCATCGTTTTGTAGGTGGCATCGATGGACGGGGTGCCTTTGATAGCGAACTCGCTCGTCATCGGTTTCATCAACAAGGCGGTAGCGCCGCCGGCGGCGGCAAGCAGGACCACCCAGGTGACGATGACCTTCCATTTATTAAGGAAAGACCAGCGCCCGAGCCGGTAGAGGAGTTTAGCCACGGGAAATGTACCTTCGCATTCGCGTAGTCGGACGGATTTAACTTCGCCCTAGTGTAGTTGCCGTGCCCCTTATTCCCTATTACTTAGCCGCCGGGCAGCCCGTATTCACAGACGATGCCAAGGCGGCGGGCCAAAAAGAACCGTGGCCGCCCGATGCAGTCAAGGACTAGATCGGGTGGCCACGGCGGAGCGGCGTAGGCAATACGGCCGCGAGAGAGCGCTCGCTGTTTAAACGTACTTTGACAAGCTCAGGCCAGGAAGAACGAGGTCAGAGAAGAAGGCGCCAATTTTCTTTACCCGCTCGATAACAGCGGCGATGGTCTCGCCTAGTGTGCCGAAGGAAGAACCGTGGAAAGAGGAGCCATCGGCTGCAGCGTTGTCGCCCGAAGGCTTCTTTTCTGGGGTTACCTGGTCAGATGGTTTAGCGTTTTCGGAGGCACCGTCGAATGCCACGGTGAGATCCGAGTTGGCATCGTCAAGCGGCTGCCCCACTGGGTACTTGCCCAAGAAAATGTCGGAGCCCGTCTGGGTCAACGAGGTGGGGGCATCAGTTGTGGCGTAGGACTTGCCGGTTTCCGGCACCAAGGGCTCAGTAAGCGTGAAGGTAGAGATTGCGGCGTCATCGCCAGACAATTCAACCGGTTTGTTCTTAAGCGGGCCGGAGGCGCCCGTAAGTTTATAATCCGCAGTAATGGTGGCGTTTTGGCCTTCTACTTCTACCTTGATATCCGAAAACGTGAGATCGACGCCGTAGGAACCATTAGGGCCGAAGCCTGGATAGCCTTGAATCTGCACGGATCCCTGAGTGCCAATAGTGCCGTTTCCCTCAGCATCCAGCGTGGTGTGGGCCGCATCGACCGGGAAGGTGAAGTCCTTTCCTACCTTCTCCGCGCCTTCGGTGGTATTGATTATGCCTTTGGCAAGCGGGTTGGTGTCCACGTGGTGAATGAAGGATTCCTTGATGGGCCAGTTCAATTGGCCGGATTCCACGGCGGGGACATCGGCTGGAGCCTCATCGGCAGAGGCTACCGGTGCGGTGACGGCGCCGAGTGCAACCGCTCCAACGGCGATGACGGATGTTGTTTTCATGAATTTCTCCTCTTGAGAGCAGTGGTGAAGCTTTGCCCAAAGTATTAGGCCAGCCTTACCTTAATTGGAAAATTAGAAAAAGTAAATCAGTGGCGCTTATCAAGCTCGGCGAAGATCCCCGAGTTGAAAGCGAATGCGCGCTGCGCCTCCGAGAGCAAAGCCTCGCGCCGCTCCGCAGTCAGCATGAGACTATCCAGGCGTTCGCGGTAGCCCTTGCGGTACGGCGGAATCTTGCCGATGGCACTGAAGTCATAAAAGTTCAGTGCATCCGGTTCGATGTCATAAAGCGTGCCGAGGCGCGCGGCAATCACCTGGCCGCCGGAGATATCACCGAGATACCGAACATAGTGGTGGGCCACCACTTCCGCTGCACTGCCAGATACCGCCTCTAGGCGGGCGACGTAGGATGCCGTGGCCGGCAGGATCCGGATCTTTTCGCGCCAGTCGCTACCGACGAGCGCCGCCAAATCCGCCTCCAGAGCAAAGCGCCGCTCAAGGCGTGGATCGGCCACCGCTCCGGCGATTGGAGTATGCGCCACACTGCGGACTGCACGCTCCAGAGACTCATAGACAAACCACAGCTGGCCGCTTAAATCGGCGGCGGCCTCAGCGCTCAGCTGACCTGACATAAGTCGCTGCATAAACGCCGAACCCTCCGCGTTCTCGTGAGCGTGGGCGGTCTCCTCGCGCAATGCGGCGGATAATGGTTTCTTAAGCGTCACAGTCACTGACTTCCTCCAAAGTAATGCTTACCTAATGTCTAAAATTAAATTTAAGGTTAGGCAATCCTTATTTACAAGGCCTGTGGGGAGAAATCAACCAAAAGAACTAACTCCCTACCCCACTGCCTGCGGTGCGCGCGTCATTAGGATGCGGCTGCCATCACGACGCGCTTAGCTGACCACCTATTACCAATGGAGAAGAGCACGCACGCTCTCAAGGGCGCCCGACTTTATAAAGGCCTGCCCAAGAATGGCAAACATGCTGCCAATGGTTGCCACGCCCAAGATGTAGTTCCACACCTTGGCAAAGCTAGAACCGGAGGGAGTGTCCTTCTCTGGCTTATCAGTGCCCGGCTTCTTAGGCTCCGAAGTCTCAGGGGTCTTTGGAGTCTCCGGATCCTTCGGCGGTGCCGGAGTCTGCGAGGTCGCTGGTGGCTGACTCTGTGGCTTCTCTTCCTTTTCCGGCGAAGCTACCGGCGGCTTGGGAGCAGGCTCATTCTGCGGCTTTTCCTGATCCTGCGGCGTTTCTTCCTTCTTCTGGCCACAACCAGGGGAGACCTTGAGGGTTAGGTGGGCATCATCAAGCTCAGGCTTGTTCTCCGAGCTATACATGCCCATGAAAAGTTGGTCTACGCCCTCGATTTTTCCATCTTTTGTTCCCTGCTGCTCCTTGTACCGCACATCGCTGGCGGAAAGGGTGAGTGTATCGTCCTCCTTGGTCCATTGCGCCGTGCCGTGGCCAAAGATCCCATCCCCGGTGCGCTTATTGGCGTCGATGTGGTCATCCTCGGTGTATTGCAGCATATTCTTACCCTCTACGTGATAGACCTCGTAGCCGGAACCGAGCTGGGCTTCATTACCGGAGGTCTTGATGAAAGGTGCCACAACCGTGGAATGTAGAGCGCCGTGGTGACCGGTGAACGTGATCGAGGAGTCTTTACTCTCGATATTGGACGAGACCACATTGCCCTCCTCATCTACCGTTACCGTAGAGGTTTCAGGATCGACCTCGAAGCCGAAAGAGAAATCCTTCCCCTTAGGATCACCGGTTTGCGTCACTGGGCCACTAGTGGACCAATCACCAGCAGCGAAACCGCTTTTGAGGTAGGAACGCCACGAGTGCTTAATTCCCCAGTTCAAGGAACCGGATTCGATGGTGCAGGTTTCTTCCGCAGAAGCGTGTGGCACGGTGAGTGCGGTCGCCGCGAGAGCGGTGACCACTACTTTCTTAAACATGGAAATCCTCCAATTTGTGTGAGAAGAGTGGGTTGATGGTGGGCGTTGCACGCTGCGGATGTACCCGCAGCCCCTCGACGGATATCGGCCAGCCATACACTTGAGACAAGGTGGGACTGGTAAAGACCTCATCTACGCGCCCTTGGGCTGCTAATCCCCCGCACGACAGGCATACGAGATTAACCA